>CAILKA010000492.1 GCA_903834645.1 uncultured beta proteobacterium | reverse complement strand
GCAGGCTTCGTGGCCGAGGGCGCGGGCGAGAACATCTTCATCGTCAAGAAGGGCGTGCTCTACACGCCCGACCTGTCGGCCGGCGCGCTCATCGGCATCACGCGCGACACCATCTTCGCCATCTGCCAGGACCTGGGCCTCAAGCTCGTGGAAAAGCGCATCACGCGCGACGAGGTCTACATCAGCGACGAGGCCTTCTTCACCGGCACCGCCGCCGAGGTCACGCCCATCCGCGAGCTCGACCGCATCACCCTGGGCGCGGGCATGCGCGGCCCCATCACGGAGAAGATCCAGACGGCCTTCTTCGACATCGTGGGCGGGCGCAACCCGAAGTACGCGGGCTGGCTCACGCCAGTCTGAGGCGCGGCCCGCCTCGCCCCTCGCACCGCGCTGCACAGGACCGATCACACCATGAGCCCCGCACCGAAGGCCGTAGTCGAACTCACCGCGAAGGACCTGCAGGGCCCGGGCGTGACGCACTGCCCGAACCCGAAGATGCCGCTGTGGTGCAACCACCCGCGCGTCTACATCGACGTGGCCACCACCGGAGAGGGCGCGTGCCCGTACTGCGGCACGGTCTACCGGCTGGCCGCGGGCGAGAAGCTCGCGCCCGCGCACTGAGCCCGCGGCTCCTGCGCGGCCCACTTCTTCCATGTCGCGCAGCAAGCCGCAAATGGCCGCGCTGATGGCCTCGCCCGACGACATCGAGGCGCAGTTCTACGAGGCGCTGCAACGCGGCGACATCGACCGGCTCATGTCCGTATGGGCCGACGACGACGAGGTGGTGTGCGTGCACCCGGGCGGCCCTCGGGTGATCGGCCCGGCGGCCATCCGCGCGAGCTTCGAGGCGATCTTTGCCAACGGCGCCATTCCCGTGGTGCCCGAGCAGGTGCACCGGCTGCACACGATCGGCAGCGCCGTGCACCACCTGGCCGAGCGCATCACGGTGCAGACCAGCGAAGGCGCGCGCACCGCGTGGGTGCTGGCCACCAACGTCTACGTGAAGACCGCACAGGGCTGGCGCCTGGTGGCGCACCACGCGAGCCCGGGCAGCCTCGACGAGAAGCCGCCCGAGCAGGGCGAGGTGCCGGCCACGCTGCACTGAGCGGCGCGCCCGGCCATGCACGGCTACCGCGCCCCCGCCTGGCTGCCTGGCGGCAACCTGCAGACGATCTGGTCGGCGCTGGGCGCGCGCACGCACGCCGGCGAGCGCCCACGCTTCGTGCGCGAGCGCTGGACGGCACCCGACGGCGACTTCATCGATGTCGACTTCCTGTCGGCCGCCCCCGAGGGTGCGCCGCTGCTCGTCGTCTTCCACGGCCTGGAGGGCTCCTCGGCGAGCCCGAACGTGCTGGCCTTTGCCGAGGCGGCGCGCCGGCGCGGGTGGGCACTGGCGGTGCCGCATTTCCGGGGCTGCTCGGGGGAGCTGAACCACGCGCCGCGCGCTTACCACTCGGGTGACCACGAGGAGGTGGGCTGGATCCTGCAGCGGCTGCGCGCGCGCACGCACGCGCCGCTGCGCGCAGCGGGCATCTCGCTGGGGGGCAACGCGCTCTTGCGCTGGGCGCAGGAGGCGGGCGAGGCGGCCTGGCCGATCGCGCGTGCGGTGGCCTCGGTGAGCTCGCCCATCGATCTGGCCGCAGCCGGGCGCGCCATCGACAGCGGCTGGAACCGCCTCGTCTATGCGCGCATGTTCCTGGCCACGATGAAGCCGCGGGCGCTCGAGCGGCTGGCGCGCCACCCCGGCCTCTTCGACGGCGCGCGCGTGCGCGGGGCGCGCACGATGCGCGAGTTCGACGACGCCTTCACCGCGCCGCTGCACGGCTTTGCCGGCGTGGACGACTACTACGCGCGCGCCTCGGCCAAGCCCGGGCTCGCCGCGATGCGGCTGCCTGCGCTCGTGCTCAACGCCCGCAACGACCCCTTCGTGCCGGCAGCCAGCCTGCCGCGGCCCCACGAGGTGAGCGCCAGCGTGACGCTGTGGCAGCCCGCGCACGGCGGGCACTGCGGTTTTCCGGCGGGAGCACCGCCTGCCCACGTGCACACCATGCCCGAGGCCGTGATCGACTGGCTGGCTGCGCGCTGAGCTGCGGGTGCCCGCTATGCTCGGGCGATGGATGCGATCGTCGAGGCGGCGCTGCGCAAGTGGCCCCATGTGCCGCACTGCTACGGCTGGCTGGCGCTGGACGCGCGCGGCCACTGGTACATGCGCGACGAGCGCATCCAGGCGGCCGGGCCCTTTCCCCGGATCAAGGGCAGCCGCATCGAGCACGACAAGCTGCTGGGTTTCATCCACCGCAACTACGCGCTCGACCCGCGCGGCGCGGCCTACTTCCAGAACGGCCCGCAGCGCGTCTACGTCGAGCTCGAGGCGGCACCTTGGGTGTGGCGGCTGCAGGCCATCGCGCCTGCTGCCGCGTCAGCAGGCAGCGACGCACCAGGCCCTGATCCGGAACGCATCAAGGTGAGCGCCCACTGCGGCCAGGAGGCTCATGTCCAGGGCGTCTGGCTGGACGAGGGCGGAAGGCTCTTCCTGGCGTGCGACCTCGGATTCGGGATCGTGCACAGCCTGGACATGCACGTGGCCGCGCAGGCGGTGGAAGCGGGCACGTGGGTGCCGCAGATGCTGGGCTTCGCGCAGATGCCTGCGCGCTTTGGCTACGTGCTGCAGCCAAGCCCCTGACGGGCCCGCCGCAGCGCCTACTTCGGCGCGCTGGCCGCCGCAGCCGGCGCCGGGGGCTCGGCGAACTTGGCGCCGGCCTGGTTGGCCATGTAGACCACCGAGCGCGCGATCTCGAGGTCGGAGTAGTCGCCTCCGCCTTGCGCGCCCATCGCGCCCTTGCCCTTGAGGGCCGAGTTCAGCAGCGCCTCGTAGCCGGTCTTGATGCGCGGCGCCCAGGCCGCGGCATCCCCGAGCTTGGGCGCGCCCGCCGCGCCCACGTTGTGGCACGCGGAGCACTGCGCCTGGTAGACCTGGTCGCCCGCCTTGAGCGCGGCCACGTTGGAGGCGTCCTTGAGCTCCACGCGTGCCACCGGGGCGATACGCTGCGCCACCGCCTCGGCTTTGAAGGCATCGGTGCCCGCAGCCGGCTTGTCGCCCAGCGCCACGAAGTTGACCAGCAAGATGATGATCAGCACCGGCACGATGAACGACAGCGTGATCGTCCAGATCAGCTGCTTGGGCGTCTTGATCGGGCCCTCGTGGGCGTCGTGTCCGGTGGGGTCGTGCGAGTCGCTCATGGAATCCTCGGAGGTCGTCCGCTCAGGGCTCGGCCGTGCAGCCCTCAAGTATAAGCGGCGGGCCTGCGCCGGGCTTTCGCGCTCGGGGCAGGCGCTAGAATGGCGCGACCTGGCGACCGTGGTGAAGTGGATATCATGCGGCCCTCCGAAGGCTGCGTCGCAAGTTCGATTCTTGCCGGTCGCGCCAGGCGACCTGAAGTCTTGCCGCCGCGCCTCAAGGGCGCGCGCACGCGGCCCGCAACAGCGCCACGTCGACCCCCAGGGGCGGCCAATCACTGGCCGGCGTGCCCCGCACCTCGTAGCGGGTGGCGGTCTCGAAACGCATGCCTCTGTAGTGCTGCACGGTCTCCAGGCGGCGCGTGCGCGTGTCGCAATCGGTGGTGAACACCGCCACCGAGGAGCTGCGCTCGCTGCGGCGCACCACGGCAACGCGGTAGGTGAGCTGGCGGCCGTCTCGGCGGATGCTGGCGGGGTCGATCGACATCGTCATGCCATCGGTCTCGTGAAAAGGCACCCAGCCGGCGGCGGCTGCGTCGTTGCCACGGTTCAGGTGCAGCACAAGGCCTGCGCCCACCGCCAGCACGGCCACGCCAGCAGCCCCCCAGAGGACGCGCCGCGGCAGCTGTGCCGCACGCAGGATGACCGGCATCGCGCCGCCGGTGCGCGCCGCGCCGGGTTGGCCCGGTGAGGCAGGCGCGGGTGGGCGGCCCGAGACCACGGCCGGCGGGGCAACCGCGGCCGGGCGCGGCTCCTGCGCCCAGGTATCCAGGGCAGGCGTGGCCGCCGCCATGGCGGCCAGGAGCGCGTCGATCGCCTTGCTGTCCTCGTCGATGCCGGCGATCTGCTCCCAGCCTTCGGCCCAGCCCTTGGGTACCGTGTCGCGGCCGGCGCGGTGCACCAGACGCAGCAAGGGTTCGCGGTAGCCGTGCTCGTGCAGCAGCTGCACCAGGTGGCGGCGGCGGTGGTAGGAGTCCTGCGCGCCGCACAAGGCCAGGCACTCGCGCACCACGGCCTCGCGCGCGCGCTCGGCTGCCAGTTCGGGGGGCGATCCAGGGGGCACCGCCGCCTCTTGTGCGAAGGACTCGCGCAGCCACCCTTTCAACGTCGGCAACCGAAGCAGCAGGCCCTGGCCGATGGCCGTGGTGGCCGGGGCGTAGAAGGCCGCGGGCCGCTGCCGCCGCCGCAGCGCCAGCCGCTGCGCCGCGGCCGCCAGCGCCCTCAGCGCGGGCAGCGGGGGCAGGCGGGAGCCCGCCTG
>CAILKA010000491.1 GCA_903834645.1 uncultured beta proteobacterium | reverse complement strand
CCTCACCTGGGCGCGTTGCTGACGGTGCTGGTGCTGATCGGCCTGAGCGCCTGGCTGGCCAGTCGTCGCGGCTTGCCGGCCGCGGCGCTGGCGTGGATCGCCGGCACGCTTTTCATCGCCCTGGAAATGCACTCGACCAAGCCGTCCAACACGATGGTGGCGGACTGGATGCCCCCGCGCATGCTGTCCCAGTACGAGGCGCCCCCCGGCGTGGGACCGCAGGACCGGGTGCTGTTCGTCTACGACCGGCCTGAGCCCGGTTCCACCGGTGGACCGGACCTGTACAGCGGCAACCTGGGTGTGCTGCGCGGGCTGGACTCGATCAATGGATACTCGCCCCTGATGCCCCGGCACGTGGGCCTCACCTACTGCATGAACCTCTTCGGTGCCACCTGTGACCGGGTGACGGCGGCCCTGACGGGCGTGGTGCCGGAATTCGACGCCACGCCTGCTGAGCTCGCCGGCCGCACCCGGGTGGTGGTGCAGCGCCGCATGCAGGCAGTCGTCCGGGCCCTGGAGGATTCGCCGCGCCTGGCACCGTGCGCGCACTCGGACCAGGTGCAGGTGTACTGCACGACCCGCTCCTCCCGGCTGCCCTATCCGGTGACCGGGGCCACCGCCGGGCTGGAGGTGCGCGCGGCACGCCAAGGGGCCGACGGCAGCGTCGAGCTCGAGGTCCGGCATACGGGCGCCTCGCCTGGCACGATCATCGTGGCGGCACCCTGGCGACGGGGGTGGGCCGCGCGGCTGCTGCCCGAGTCAGGGAGCGGGGCGCTGGCCGCTGTCACCGGCCCGCACGCCTCGGGTGCCGTGATGCTCGAGGTGCCATCCGGATTCGAGGGACGGATCCAGGCCCGGCGCCACTTCCCGCACCTCCTGGTGTCCCTGCTGCTGGCGGTGGGCGGAGGCGTCGCGCTGGGCGTCGGCCTGGTGGTGCACCGACGCGTGCAGCGCCCTGCCTCGCCGCAAGGCGTGCCGCCCACCGGGGGCTGGCTGGGGGCGCTGGGGGTCATCAGCCTGGGTGTCACGCACCGGTTCGCAGCCCAGTGCAGCGGCCCTGCGCTCCCTGTGGCCGCGCATGCGGACAGCGCCGGCTTCGTGGTGGCCACCGCGCGTGCGGCGCCCGTCCACCTGCGGCTTGGACTCGCCGCGCTCGGGACGCTGTGGCGGCTGCACGCGCTGCTCGCCACGGGCCGCCCCTTGGGCAGCCTCGACCCGCAGCAGCGCTGGGAGCGCATCGAGGCCTGGCGCGGCAGCCGCATCGCTCCCTTGCGCGACTTCGTGCGCTACGCGGAGTCACTGGCGGTGCTGCGCTTCGCCTCGCTGCACCACGCGGCGCGGGCCGCACCTGCGCAGGGCCCTGACCTTGGACGCTGAGATCATCGTGGTCGGCTCCGGACCTTCCGGGGCGCTGACGGCCGCGCTGCTGGCCGAAGCCGGCGCGCGCGTGCTGGTGCTCGAGGAGGGCCCGTGGCTGCGCGTGGAGGACACCGAACCCTTCTCCGCCGGCGAGATGGCCGCCAAGTATCGCCACGCAGGCGCGAGCGTCGCGCTCGGAAGGCCAGGGGTGGCCTACGCCGAGGCGCGCTGCGTGGGCGGCGGCAGCGAGATCAACAGCGGCCTGTACCACCGAACCCCCGGAGAGATGTTGCGCGCTTGGTCGGACATGCAGGGCGTGCCCGAATGTGACGAGGGTGCGCTGGCGCCGCACTTCGAGTTCGTCGAGGCGGCCCTGTCGGTCGGCCATACGGCCGATGGCGTCAGCGTGGCCTCGCGCCTGCTCGCGCAGGGCGCCACTGCGCTGGGCTGGCAGGCGATGGCGGTGCCGCGCTGGGTGCGAACCGACGCCCAGGGACGCTCCCGCAAGGAGTCGATGACGCGCACATTCGTGCCGCGGCTGCTGGCCGCCGGAGCCGGGCTGCGCCCGTCTTGCCGCGTGCGGCGGCTCGGCCGAGGCGAAGGCTGCTGGGAACTGGACTGCGAGGAGGGTGACCCGCGCAGCCCCCGTGCCGTGACCCTGCGTGCGCGCGACGTCTTCCTGTGCGCCGGGGCCATCCAGACACCTGCGCTGCTGCAGCGCAGCCGCCTGCACCCGGCCGCGGGTGCGAGCCTGCGGATGCACGCCTCGGCCAAGATCACGGCGCGCTTCGAGGAGGTCGTGCAGGACACGGGCGGCGGCGTGCCGGTGCACCAGGTCAAGGAGTTCGCCCCGCGCATCAGCCTGGGATGCTCCATCAGCAGCCCGGCGCACCTGCACGTGGCCCTCGCCGCGTGGCCGCAGGGTCATCGCCTGGTGCAGGAGAACGGGCCGAGCATGGCCACCTACTACGCCATGGTTCGCCAGGGCAATGGCTCGGTGCGCACGTTGCCGGGTCTGCGCGATCCCATCGTGCGCTTCGACGTCGGGCGCCAGGGGCTGCGCGACCTGCACGAAGGCCTGGTGCGGCTGGCCCAGTGCCTGCAAGCCGCCGGGGCGCAGGAACTCTATCCCTCGGCCACCCCGCTGCGCACGATCGGGGCGCATGACAGCCCCGAGGAGGTCGCTCGCTTGCTGGCCCCGTGCGCGTTGCAGTTGATGACGATCCACCTCATGGGGAGCTGCCCCATGGCCGGGGATGCTCGGCGCGGCGTCACCGACCCGTACGGCGCAGTCTGGGGTCAGCCGCGCTTGTGGGTCAACGACGCCAGCCTGCTGCCGCAGGCACCCGGCGTCAACCCGCAAGGCACGGTGATGGCCTTTGCCCGGCGCAATGTGCTGCACTATCTGGAACATGACCGTGCCTGAGACTTCCCTGGACCTCGTCATCACCGGAGCCGACGGCTGGCT
>CAILKA010000490.1 GCA_903834645.1 uncultured beta proteobacterium | reverse complement strand
CCCGTCTCGAGCTCGGTCAGCACTTCGTTGCTGCACTCGATGTTCAGGCACAGGTAGTGGGCCTTGGCGAGCTTCTGGATCATGTAGGCCAGCTGGCGCCGACCCCAGTCCTCGACCCGGTGCACCTTGCCACCACCGTTGGTGACCAGGGTCCGGTAGCGTTCCAGCATCGCTGGAACCTGCTCGCTCTGATCCGGGTGGATCAGGAGCACGATCTCGTAATGACGCATGCGATCTCCTTGTGGATTCCTGCTAGGGAAGCTGCCCCCGGGGTTGCGTCTTCGGGGAGGGGTGCAGCAAGAGTGAACCGCGGATTATAGCCTGCGAAAAGCAGAACGCCCCGGAGCGCGGGGCGCCCGGGGCGTCGGTTGGGTTCGGCGGCCGGCCCGGGCACTCAGCCCGGACTGGCCGGCCATCAGCCGGCGATCAGGCCGACTTCAGGTTCGGGTAGCGCACGTGCTCCACGAGCTGTTGCATCTCCCGGTTCGGAGCCGGAGTGATCAGGCTCACGATGATGATCACGGCGAAGCCCACCGGCACGCCGAACACACCAGCCGAGATCGGCGCGATCTCGCCCCAGAGGCTGATCGGCGACTCGACACCGAACACGGTGCGCATCCAGGGGTGGTTCATGATCATGTAGTAGGCCGTGGTGCCAAAGCCCGCCAGCATGCCCGCGACCGCCCCCCACTTCGTCGCCCGCTTCCAGAAGATCCCGAGCACCAGCGCCGGGAAGAATCCGGCAGCTGCGAACGAGAAGGCGGCGGAGACGAGGAACAGGATGTCGGCGAGCTTGCTCACCTGCACGTGCCACGCTGTCCACGCCGCCAGCACGGCGACGACCAGCAGCAGCATCTTCGAGATCATCACCCGGCGCGAGGTCGGCGCGTTCGGATCGATCATCTTGTAGTACAGGTCGTGCGACAGCGCGTTGGCGATGGTCAGCAGCAGGCCGTCCGCGGTGGAAAGCGCAGCGGCCAGGCCGCCAGCCGCCACCAGGCCGGAGATCACGTACGGCAGGCCCGCGATTTCCGGGGTCGCCAGCACGATGATGTCACCGCCGATGCGCATCTCTCCAAGCTGGAAGATGCCGTCCTTGTTGATGTCCGTCACCGAGAGCAGGCTCGGGTCCACCTTCTGCCATGCCGAGATCCAGGCCGGCAACTTGTCGAAGGGGGTGCCCACCAACACGTTGAAGACCTCGTACTTCACGAGCACGGCCAGGGCCGGCGCGGTGAAGTACAGCAGGAAGATGAAGAAGATCGACCACGTCACCGACTGGCGCGCTTCCTTCACCGACGGCGTGGTGTAGTAGCGCATCAGGATGTGCGGCAGCGCGGCCGTGCCGACCATCAGGCAGAACACGAGAGCCAGGAAGTTGGCGCGTGACGTGTTGTAGGTCTGCTGCGCCTTGGCGTCGCCCTTCGGGTCACCCGCGTACTGCTGCGCGTGGCGCGGCATGCCCGCCAGTGGCCGGGCACGGGCGTCGGCTGCAGCCTTGGCACGGGTCCAGGCGCCCTTGGCGTCAGCATCGTCCTTCGGCAGCGCGGCCATCGCCTTCTCGGCGGCCTGGATCTCGGCCACTGGCGCGTTGGCCGCCTTCAGATCCTCCACCTTCTTGGCTGCGGCTTCCTTGTCTGCCTTCAGAGCAGCCGGCACGTCCTTGAGCTTGGCAGCGAGGTCGTCAGACTGCTTCTTGAAGATGGCGATGACTTCCTTTTCCTTCGGGTCGTCGATCAGCCGCTTCTCGGCCTCCGTGACCTTCTGCAGCTGGTAGCCGTAGATGGCCTGCGGAATCGGGAAGCCCGTCTGCTTGGCCGACAGCCACACCACCGGGATCATGTAGGCTATGTTCAGGATGATGTACTGAGCCACCTGCGTCCACGTGACGGCACGCATGCCGCCCAGGAACGAGCACACCAGGATGCCGCCCAGGCCGACGAAGATGCCGATCTCGAAGGCCAGGCCAGACAGGCGCGTCGTGATCAGGCCCACGCCGTAGATCTGCGCCACCACGTAGACGAAGGAGCAGATGATGGCGATCAGGATGCCGATGAAGCGTGCCAGGTTGCCGTCGTAGCGCGCGCCCAGGAAGTCGGGAATGGTGAATTGCCCGAACTTGCGCAGGTACGGCGCCAGGAACAGCGCCACCAGGCAGTAGCCGCCCGTCCAGCCCATGATGAACGCCAGGCCGCCGTACCCTTGCAGGTACAGGGTGCCGGCCATCCCGATGAAGGAGGCCGCGCTCATCCAGTCGGCGCCGGTGGCCATGCCGTTGTAGATGGCCGGCACACGGCGACCGGCCACGTAGTACTCGGCCGCGTCGTTGGTGCGGCTCATGATGCCGATGCCGGCATACAGGGCCACGGT
>CAILKA010000489.1 GCA_903834645.1 uncultured beta proteobacterium | reverse complement strand
CGGTGCTGCTCTTCATCAACTTCCTGGCGCTGCGCCAGGCGGTCACGCCCGAGCCGAATCTCGGGCGCAAGACGAGCTCGATGCGCTGGCTCACGCTGCTGCCGGCCGGGCCTGGCGCGCTGATCGGGGGCTGGCTCGGCGAGCACGTGGGGCTGCGTGCCGCGCTTGGCTTTGCGGGCGTGGTCGCACTGTTGCTGGCGCTGGCTGCCTGGCGGTTGCCGCTCTTTCGCGAACTGCGGGTGCTGCCCCGGCCGGTGGACCCGACAGCCAGTTTCGGGGCCGAGGCCAGCGTGTCGGCGGTGGTGCCCTGACCGGGCGCGGTCGACTCAGCGCGTCGTGGGAGCAGCCGCGCCGGCGGTGGGATCGAACAGGTCGACCGCATCGGTGACGATGCCGTCCACGCCGCATCCGGCCATGCGCGCTGCGAGGTCACGGTCGTTGACGGTGTAGACGAGCGCGCGCCGACCCTGCCCGTGCAGCCGCCCGGCGAGTTCTGCACTCATCAACTTGTGGTTCGTGATCACGGCGGCGCAGCCCAGCGTGGCCGCCGCGCGCTCCCAGCCCTCCCACAAGGTGTCCAGCAGCAGGCCGCGCGGCACCTGCGGCGCGGTCTCGAGCGCGCCCTGGAGCGCATCGGGACGAAAGGAGGTGAAGAGCGGCAGCGTCTGCGCTCCTTCCCACAGCCGCATCACCTCCAGCCCCAGGGTGCGCCCGGTGGCGAGCTCCTGCCCGGGCGTGGGCTTGATCTCGATGTCGAGGGCGTGGCCGTTGCGCCGCACGAAGGCGGCGATCGCCTCGAAGCTGGGGATCGGCTCGCCCGCATAGGCCGGGCTGTGCCAGCTGCCCGCATCCACGCGCGAGAGCTCGCTCCAGCTGCGCTCGCCGGCCAGGCCGCCGAGCGCGGAGGTGCGCTCCAGCGTCGCATCGTGCAGCAGGAAGGGCACGCCATCGGCGCTGAGCTTGACATCGCACTCGAAGGCCCGGTAGCCGTGGCCCGCGCCGACGCGAAAGGCTGCCAGGGTGTTCTCCGGCGCGAGCTTGCCGGCACCGCGGTGGGCGATCCAGTAGGGAAGGGGCCAGGCGGCCTCAGCCATGGCTGCCTTCCACGCGCTGCCCGCTTGCGGGGTCGAACCAGTGCAGGTGCCGCGGCTCGATCGCCAGCCGCAGCCACTCGCCCGGGCCGGGCGCGGGCAGCGTGCCGTCCATGCGCAGCGTGAAGGAGGCGCCCGCGAGCTGGCCGTAGACCAGCCGTTCGGCACCCAGCGTCTCCACCACGTCGACGTGGAAGGGCCAGGCGCCCTGCGGGTCCATGGCCACATGCTCAGGGCGTGCGCCCAACAGCAGCGCGCCTGGGCGGGGAGCCGGAGCGGGTAGCGCCAGCACCTGGCCACCGACCTCGAACCCGGCGGCCGTGGCCTGGCCGGGCACGAGGTTCATGGGCGGGGCGCCGATGAAGCTGGCGACGAAGGTCGTGGCCGGCCGGCCGTACACCGCCTCGGGCGTGCCCATCTGCTCGATGCGCCCGGCGTTCATCACGATCATGCGCTGCGCCAGCGTCATGGCCTCGACCTGGTCGTGCGTGACGAAGAGCGACGTGACGCCCAGCTCGCGGTGCAGCTTCTGGATCTCCAGTCGCGTCTGTGCGCGCAGCTTGGCGTCCAGGTTCGACAGCGGCTCGTCGAAGAGGAAGACCTGCGGCTGGCGCACGATGGCGCGGCCCATCGCCACGCGCTGACGCTGGCCCCCCGAGAGCTGGCGCGGCTTGCGCTCGAGCAGCTCGCCGAGCTCGAGGATCTTGGCCGCCTTGTGCACGCGGGCGTCGATCTCGGGCTTGGGCACCTTCTTGATCTTGAGCCCGTAGGCCATGTTGTCGTACACGCTCATGTGCGGGTAGAGCGCATAGTTCTGGAACACCATCGCGATGTCCCGCTCGGCGGGCTCGAGCTCGTTGACGACGCGCCCGCCGATGTCGATCTCGCCGCCAGTGATCTCCTCCAGCCCCGCCACCATGCGCAGCAGCGTGCTCTTGCCGCAGCCCGAGGGCCCGACGATGACGATGAACTCGCCGTCGGCGATTTCGGCATCCACGCCGTGGATCACCTTGTTGCCCTTCGGGCCGCCGCCGTAGGTCTTCTCGACCCGGCGCAACGCAATCGCACCCATGCTGTTTACTTCTCGCTGTCCACGAGGCCCTTGACGAACCACTTCTGCATCAGGATGACCACCAGCGCCGGCGGAATCATGGCCAGGATCGCGGTGGCCATGACGGCGTTCCACTCGGTGGCGGCGTCGCCCCCGGAGATCATGCGCCGGATGCCCATCACCACGGGGTACATCTCCTCCCGCGTGG
>CAILKA010000488.1 GCA_903834645.1 uncultured beta proteobacterium | reverse complement strand
GCTGCAGCTCGGGCGCGGCCACACCAAGGGCGACACGGTGGTGTGGCTGCCCGGCGAGCGCGCGATGCTCTCGGGCGACCTCGTGGAGTTCGACGCCACGCCCTACGCGGGCGACGCCTACTTCCAGGACTGGCCGCAGACCTTGGAGCGCATCGCGGCGCTGCAGCCGCTGGCCCTCGTGCCCGGGCGCGGCCCGGCGCTCAAGGGCGAGGCGCAGGTGCAAAAGGGCCTGCAGGTCACGCGCGAGTTCGTGCGCGACGTGTGGGCGAGCGTGCGCGCGGGTGCCGCCGCCGGGCGCGACCTCAAGGCCGTCTACCGCGAGACCTACGAGGCGCTCAAGCCGCGCTACGGGCACTGGGTGATCTTCGACCACTGCATGCCCTTCGACGTCACGCGCGCCTACGACGAGGCCACGCGCCACCCCGACCCGCGCATCTGGACGGCCGAGCGCGACCTGGAGATGTGGCGCACGCTGGAGGGCTGAGGCCCCTCAGGGCGCGAGCCGCCCGCGCGCGAGCAGCGCCTCCACGAAGCGCGCCCGCTCGCGCTGCTGGGTGGCGCTGCCTTGCGAGGCCATCAGCGCCTCGCCCAGGTTGTGGCTGTAGGCCAGGAAGGCGCGCGAGCGTGCCTCGGCGGGAGCAAAGCCCAGCGCCCCGAAGATCTGCGCGATGTAGGCCAGGCGCGCCGCATCCGCCTCGTCCACTGCCTGGCGTGCCATGGCATCGCGCCGCGCCCAGGCGCGGATAGCCAGCTCGATGCGCGCCGCGCGCCGGGCCGAGCGCCCGCGCAGGGGCAGCGAGATCACGTCGCGCAGCTGCTCCAGGGGGTCGGTGCGGGCGCGCTCCAGGCGCGCCGTGAGGTTCTCGGTGGCCGTCTCGCGCCAGCGCTGCAGCACGTCGCGCAGCAGTGCCTCGCGGTCGCGGAAGTGCCAGTAGAAGCTGCCCCGCGTGACGTCCAGCTGCTGCGCGAGCACGTCCACGCGCACGTGATCGATACCGTGTTCCACCAGCACCTCGGTGGCGGCGTCGATCCAGCTCTGCGGGCTGAGCGTCTCGCGGGCGGGATCGGCGGTGTGCGAGGCGGCTGCGGCGCTGCGGCGCGAACGTGCGGCGGAGCCGCGGCGGGGCCGGGCGGCATCGGTGGGATCGGCAGGATTCATGATGGATCCCGGGCATCATTTTCCATACACCACTGTACGGAAAGAGGGTTAACCAGGATGTCCATAACATGGGCATTGCTTAGCATTTCCAGCCAAACACATACACATGTGTACGGAGCCATCGAGGCCCCGCCAGGAGAAGACGATGCCTGCCCCGAGCAGCTTCTTCGACGACCCGCGCCTGCTGGCGCCGCGCGCGGTGCTGCGCGAGGACCGGGCCGACGGCAGCTTCGTGCTTCGCTCGCCCGAGCCCCTTTCCCCCTACGCGCGCTGCGTGGGCGAATGGCTCGAGCGCTGGGCGCGCGAGACGCCCGATGCCCCGGCCTTCGCCGAGCCGGCCCCTGGGGGCGGCTGGACGGTGCTGAGCTGGGCCGCCCTGCGGCGCGAGGTGGGTGCAGTGGCGCAGGCGCTGCTGGATCTGCCGCTGGCCGCCGACGCGCCCATCGTGGTGCTCTCGGACAACTCGCTGGAGCACCTCGTGCTGCTGCTGGCTGGCCAGCACATCGGCCGCGCGGTGTGCACCGTGAGCAGCGGCTACAGCCGCCTGGCCGGGGGTGACTTCAGCCGCATCCACGGCATCCTGCAGGCGCTGCAGCCGGCGCTCGTCTACGGCTCGGACGCCGCCGTCTATGGGCCGCCGCTGCACGAAGCGCCCATACGCGCGCTCGCGGTCTTCGGCTGCGGCGCCGAAAGCCACCCCGGCGCGCTCGATTTCGCCGCGCTGCGCAGCGCCACCGAGACCCCCGCCGTGATGCAGGCCTTTGTCGCCATCACGCCTGACACCCACGCCAAGTACCTGCTCACCTCCGGCTCCACCGGGCACCCGAAGGTGGTCGTCAACACCCACCGGATGCTGTGCGCCAACCAGCAGATGATCGGCCAGACGCTGCGCTTCCTGGCGCACGACAAGCCCGTGCTGCTCGACTGGCTGCCCTGGAGCCACACCTTCGGCGGCAACCACAACACGAACCTCGTGCTCAGGTACGGCGGCACGATGTACATCGACGACGGGCGCCCGGTGCCCGGCCTCGTGGACCGCACGGTGGCGCACCTGCGCGAGATCCAGCCCACCGTGTACTTCAGCGTGCCCAAGGGCTACGACATGCTGCTGCCGGCGCTGGAAGCCGACGAGGCGCTGGCGCGGCGCTTCTTCGAGCGGCTGCGCATGGTGTTCTATGCCGGAGCCGGCATGCCAGTGGCCACCTGGCGGCGCCTGGAGGCAGTGGCCTCGCGCGTGCGCGAGGAGCCGGTGTGGTTCACCACCTCCTGGGGCTCCACCGAGACCTCGCCTGCCATCACCTTCGCGCACTGGAAGCTCGACGGCCCGGGCGTCATCGGCAACCCGATGCCGGGCGCGGAGATCAAGTTCGTGCCCAACGGCGGCAAGCTCGAGCTGCGCGTGCGCGGGCCCAACATCTTTCCAGGCTACCGTGGCAACGAGGCCGCCACGCGCGCGGCTTTCGACAACGAGGTCTACTACTGCATCGGAGACGCCGGCTACCTGCAGGACGCGACCGACCCCGCCTCGGGCATCGTCTTCAACGGCCGCGTGGCCGAGGATTTCAAGCTCACCAGCGGCACCTGGGTGTCGGTGGGCACGCTGCGGCTGAAGGTGGTGACGGCCCTGGCCCCGCACGCGATGGACGTGGTCGTCACCGGCCACGACCGTGGCGACATCGGCGTGCTCGTCTTCCTCACCGAGGCGGCGCGCGCGCTGCCGGGCGACGAGGTAGCCGCGCATATCCGCCAGGCGCTGCAGCGCCTGAAGGCCGAGCCGGGTGGCTCCTCGCAGGCGCCCACGCGCGCACTCGTGCTGCCCGATGCACCCAGCCTGGCCGCCGGCGAGATCACCGACAAGGGCTATCTCAACCAGCGCCTGACGCTGCAGCGGCGCGCCGCAGACGTGGAGGCGCTTTATGCGACGCCGGCCGATGCGCGCGTGATTCGCGCCTGACCCCGCGCGCCTGCGGCCCCCACGAAGACATTCCCCCTAGGACACCCCAATGGAACTCACGCCCCTGAACGCCCCGAGCGGCCCGCTGGCGAGCCTGCCGCTGCTGCGCCTGGAGACGGCCGGCCCCGTGCTGCACGTGCGGCTGAACCGCCCGGCCAAGCGCAACTCGGTGAGCGACGAGCTGCTCGCGCAGCTGCACACCGTCTGGGTCAACATCCCGGCGGCGATCAAGGTGGCGGTGCTCAGCGGCGAAGGCGAGCACTTCTGCGCGGGGCTGGACCTCTCCGAGGTGAGCGAGCGCACGGTGGCCGAGGGCCTGCACCACTCGCGTGCCTGGCACGCCTGCTTCGACGCGATCCAGTTCGGCCCGGTGCCGGTGGTGGCCGTGCTGCAAGGTGCAGTCGTGGGCGGCGGGCTCGAGCTCGCCAGTGCAGCGCACCTGCGCGTGGCTGAATCCAGCACCTTCTACGGCCTGCCCGAAGGCACGCGCGGCATCTTCGTGGGCGGCGGCGGCTCGGTGCGCATCTCGCGGTTGCTGGGCGTGTCGCGCATGACCGACATGATGCTCACCGGCCGCGTCTTCGACGCGCAGGAGGGGCAGGCCTTCGGCGTGTCGAACTACCTCGTGGGCGAGGGCGAGGGCCTGCCCAAGGCCCTGGCGCTGGCGCAGCGCATCGCCGGCAATGCGCCGCTGTCGAACTACGCGATCACGCAGGCGCTGCCGCGCATCGCCGACCTCTCGGCCAGCGACGGCCTCTTCATGGAGAGTCTCATCTCCTCCATCGCCCAGGGCGACGAGGCGGCCAAGGAGCGCGTGCGCGCGTTCCTCGAGAAGCGCGCAGCCAAGGTCTCCAAGCCTGGCTGAGGGCCGGGCCCGCCGCATCGCCCCCTGCCCACCCGACACACACAAGGAACCCACATGGCCCAGGGCCTCTTCCAGCGCTTCGAGGGCGTGCACATCCTCGACGGCGTGCGCACGCCGATGGTCGACTACATGGGGGCGTTCGCCGACGCCAACCCGATCGACCTGGGCATCAAGGCCGCGCGCGCCGTGCTCGCGCGCACCGGCACCGACCCCACGCGCGTGGACTCCGTGCTCGCCGGCAACATGGCTCCGGGTGGCTTCGACCAGTTCTACGTGGCGCGCCACATCGGCCTGTACAGCGGCGTGCCGCTGGAGGTGCCGGCCCTGGCCGTGCAGCGCATCTGCGGCACGGGCTTCGAGCTTTTTCGGCAGGCGGGCGAGCAGATCACGTGTGGCGCAGCCACGCTGGCACTCGTCGTGGGCACCGAGTCGATGACGCGCAACCCGATTGCCGCCTTCGACCACCGCGGCGGCTTCCGCCTGGGTGCACCCGTGGCCTTCAAGGACTACATGTGGGAGGCCCTGACCGACTGCGCAGCGGGCATCTCGATGATCCAGACGGCGGAGAACCTCGCGCGTCAGTACGGGCTCACGCGCGAGGAGGTGGACGCCTTCGCGTCGGCTTCCTTTGCCAAGGCCGTGGCGGCGCAGGAGGCGGGCTGGTTCGAAGGCGAGATCGTGCCCGTGGCCGACGAGACCTTCGAGGTCGAGGGCCTGCGCCCGCGCGGCATCCGGCTCTCGGGCAAGGCCAAGGTGGCCGACCGCGACACGCACCCGCGGCCCACGCCTCCGGAGGTGCTGGCCAAGCTGCGCACGGTGTTTCGCGACGGTGTGCAGACCGGCGGCAACAGCTCGGCCCTCACCGATGCGGCCGCCGCCGCGCTGGTGGGCAACGAGGCCGCCTGCCGCGCGCTCGGGCGTGCGCCGCTGGCGCGCCTGGCCGCGGCCTCGGTGGTGGGCGTGCCGCCGCACATCATGGGCATCGGGCCGGCGCCGGCCATCCGGCTGCTGCTGGAGCGCGCAGGGTTGGCCCTGGCCGACATCGCGCGCTTCGAGATCAACGAGGCGCAGGGCGCACAGACGCTGGCCGTGG
>CAILKA010000487.1 GCA_903834645.1 uncultured beta proteobacterium | reverse complement strand
CGGGCTTGCCATGGTGCCGGCCCTCATGCCGCCCCGCGCGGGGACTTGTAGCGGTGGTAGCCCCACAGGTACTGGCCCGGGTGCTGGCCGATGAGCTGCACCATGGAGGCGTTGAGGAAGGCCGCGGCGGCCTCGTCACCCTCGGGCCAGTGCGCGTGCAGCGGCTGCACGCGCACCACGTAGCCCGCACCGCGCGCCAGCCGCTCGCACCACAGCAGCAGCACCGGCGCGCCGGTCTGCGCGGCCAGGCGCGCCGCCAGCGTCATCGTGTAGGCCGGGTGGCCGAAGAACGGCGCCCAAGCGCCCTGGCCCTGCGGGGGCACCTGGTCGGGCAGCAGCCCGATCGTCTCGCCGCGCTTGAGCGCGCGCAGCAGCTGCCGCACCCCCGCCAGCGTGGCGGGCGCAGTGGCCAGGTGAGGCCGCGCGCGCGCGGCCTCCTCCAGCGTGCGCAGCCACGCCTGGCGCGCGGGCCGGTACAGCACCGTGAGCGGCTGGCGCGCGCCGTAGCGCTGGGCGTACGACTGCGCCGCCATCTCGAAGCAGCCCAGGTGCGGCGTGAGGATCACGAGCCCGCCGGCGTGGCCGAGCGCCGCCTCGACATGCTCGGCGCCTTCCCAGTGCACCGGGTCCTCGATCGGCTGGTCGCCTGCGCGCAGCCACAGCCGGGGCAGCTCCATCACCAGGCGCCCGGCCTCGGCCACCGAAGCGCGGCGCGCAGCCGCGGCCACGCCCGCGCGCGCCGCGTTCTCGTGCAGCCGCCTGCGGTAGCTCGGCGAGAGCACCCAGGCCAGCCAGCCCAGCGCGGCACCCATCGCGTGCAGCGTGCGCAGCCGCCTGCGCGACAGCCATCGGAGGAACGCCTCGGACATCGTTGGGTTAGACTTTGCGGATCGCCGAGTTAAGGACAACTTGCGGGGCGATGCGGCCGGTTCACCGGTCGCCCGGTTTCGGAGGGGCCGCAGGCCTTGCCGCCGGAATACCGCTAAAGCGTCGCCGCTTGCCAGGGTTCCCTGAACGGCTACGCCGATTCACTTTCAACCTGGAGCATGCCAAGTGGCCAACGATTATCTCTTCACCTCCGAGTCGGTCTCCGAGGGTCACCCTGACAAGGTGGCTGACCAGATCTCCGACGCCATCCTCGACGCCATCTTCGCGCAGGACGCGCGCTCGCGTGTGGCCGCCGAGACGCTGTGCAACACGGGCCTGGTGGTGCTGGCCGGCGAGATCACGAC
Source organism: uncultured beta proteobacterium (assembly GCA_903834645.1). GTDB lineage: Bacteria > Pseudomonadota > Gammaproteobacteria > Burkholderiales > Burkholderiaceae_C > Rubrivivax. Next base: position 621 of record CAILKA010000487.1, on the reverse strand, counting down.
CAACGCGCACGTGGACTACATCCAGGTGGCGCGCGACACGATCAAGCGCATCGGTTACGACAACACCGACTACGGCATCGACTACAAGGGCTGCGCGGTGATGGTCTGCTACGACAAGCAGTCCAACGACATCGCGCAGGGCGTGGACCACGCCAGCGACGACTATCTCAACACCGGCGCCGGCGACCAGGGCCTGATGTTCGGCTACGCCTGCGACGAGACGCCCGAGCTGATGCCCGCGCCGATCTACTACGCGCACCGCATCATGGAGCGCCAGGCGCAGCTCAGGAAGGACGGCCGCCTGCCCTTCCTGCGCCCGGACGCCAAGAGCCAGGTGACGATGCGCTACGTGGACGGCAAGCCCCACTCCATCGACACGGTGGTGGTGTCCTCGCAGCACGCGCCCGAGTACAGCCTGGGCAACCGCATGACGGATGCCTTCTACGAGGCCGTGCGCGAAGAGGTCATCAAGCCGGTGCTGCCGGCCGAGTGGCTGAGCGCCGACACCAAGTACCTGATCAACCCGACCGGGCGCTTCGTCATCGGCGGCCCGCAGGGCGACTGCGGCCTGACCGGGCGCAAGATCATCGTCGACACCTACGGCGGCGCCTGCCCGCACGG
>CAILKA010000486.1 GCA_903834645.1 uncultured beta proteobacterium | reverse complement strand
GTCGCCGGTGACGACGACCACCGAGCGCTCGGGCTGCGCCAGCGCCAGCCCGAGCCCGAGTGCCGAGGCGCCGCCCATCGCGCCCCACAGGTAGTAGTTGAGCTCGCGGTCGCCAGCGGCGTAGACATCGTAGGCAGCCGAGCCGAGCCCGGTGAGCACCAGCGCCTCAGGTGTGCCTGACAGCAACTGCGAAACGAAAGCGCGGCGTGGGCAGCGCGTGCCCGAGGGGTCGAGGCTCATTCCTGGCGCTCCCACTTCTTGCGGCCGATGAGCCGCTGGCCCAGCAGCACCGCCACCTTGCCCCCGGCCAGGAAGGCCGTGTCGAATCCAGCGCTCACGGTCTCCTCGACCGTGGCCGGGTCGTCGGCCCGCAGCACCTGGATGCCCATGAGCTCCATCGCAGCCTGCGTGGCCTGGCTCATCGGCGTCTGCCAGGGGTTGAACTCGCCGAACTCGCCGCGCATCGTCACGAGGGTGAAGAAGGGGAAGTCGGCCGATCGCAGCAGCGAGAACATGTTGACGCAGTTGCCCACGCCGCTGCTTTGCATCAGCAGCACCGCGCGCTGGCCGCCGAGCCAGGCGCCGCTCACCAGCGCCACGCCTTCCTCCTCGGTGGTCAGCGCCACGTCCGAGATCTCAGGGTCGGCGATGGCGCGGCGGATCAGGTGCGCGTGCCCGGCATCGGGCACGTAGGCCACCTGGCGCACCTGCCCGCGCTTGAGGACCTGGAAGACGGCTTCCTGCCAGGTGGGTGGGGTAGGGGGGGTCATGGGGACTCCGGTCGCATGTGCCAGGCCAGGATCGCGATCACGGCCGAGCCCGCCACGATCGTCACGGTGGGCTCGCCGAATACGAGCGACAGCGACAGCACGTTCAGCGCGATGAAGGCCGGCCAGCCGATGGGACGCCGGCAGTGGCCGGTGTAGGCCGCCCCCAGGCCGAGTATGGCGATGAGCGCACCGGCCAGCGCGATGGCAAAGCCCACGGGCTCGAACTTCACGAAGAGCAGCACGGGTGCGTAGACGAACGCAAAGGGTACGAGGGCCTTGCCCATGGACAGCCGGAAGGCAGTCATGCCCGTGCGCATGGGCTCGCTGCGCGCGATGCCCGCTGCGGCGAAGGCCGCCAGGGCCACGGGCGGCGTCACGTCGGCCAGCACCCCGTAGTAGAAGACGAAGAAGTGCGTGGCCAGCTGCGGCACGCCCAGCTGGGCCAGAGCCGGTGCCACGATGGAGGCCAGGATGATGTAGGTGGGAGTGGTGGGCACGCCCGAACCCATGATGATGCAGGCCACGGCGGTGAAGAGCAGGCCGAAGAGGATCGTGATCTGCTTGAGTTCGAACCAGCCCATCACGTCGAAGGCATCGACCCAGCGCGCGGCCTCGCCCGAGAGGTCGAGCACGAACGCGGAGAACTTGAAGCCCATGCCGGTGAGCGTGGTGATGCCGAGCACGAAGCCCACGCAGGCGCAGGCCGCGCCGATGCCCAGGGCTGACTTGGTGCCCATCTCGAAGCCCTGGATCAGCGCCCGCGGCGTGACCGCCAGCCCCGTCATGTGGCGGCCCCAGGGGCCCAGCAGCTTCGGGATCCACGAGCACGCCACCGTCAGCGTGATGCCCCAGAAGGCAGCCAGGAAGGGCGTGTACTGCATCAGCAGCAGCGTCACCATCACCACCAGCGGGATGAAGAGGTGCCACGAGCTCTTGAGCACGAGGCCGAGCGTGGGTATCTCGCTCGGGTCCATGCCGGCGAGCTTGAGCCGCTTGGCCTCCAGGTGCACCATCCACAGGATGGCGATGTAGTGCAGCGCCGCCGGGACGATGGCGATGATGATGAGCTCGTTGTACGGCACGCCCAGCGTCTCGGCCATGATGAAGGCGGCCGCCCCCATGATGGGTGGCGTCACCTGCCCGCCACACGAGGCGCTGGCCTCCACGGCGCCGGCAAAGCGTGGGCTGAAGCCCACTTTCTTCATCAGCGGGATCGTCATCACTCCGGTGGTGACGGTGTTGGCGATCGCCGAGCCGGAGATCATGCCGAAGAGGCCCGACGACACGACGCTGACCTTGGCCGGCCCGCCCGCGAAGCGGCCGGCGGCGATGGTGGCGAGATTGACGAAGAGCTGCCCCAGCCCCGTGAGCTGGGCCATGATGCCGAAGAGCACGAAGTGGAAGACGAAGGTCGCCACCACCCCCACCGGGATGCCGTAGATGCCCTCGGTGCCCTTGTAGAGGTGGGCCACCACGCGCGGCACGCTGTAGCCGCGGTGCGCGAGATCTCCGGGCAGGTAAGGGCCGAAGATGCCGTAGAGCACGGTGGCCACCGCCAGCAGCGGCAGGAAGATGCCCATCGTGCGGCGCGCCGCCTCCAGCACCATCGCGATCGCGATGACGCCGAACATGAGGTCCAGTGGCGTGTGCTGCCCGGGGCGCTGGATGAAGATGCCGTCGAAGAAGACGAGCAGGTACAGCGAGAAGCTCGATGCCGCCATGGCGAAGACCCAGTCGCGCCACGGGATGTGCCGGTGGCTCCCGTCGTAGGCCTTGAAGGGCAGCGACAGCGCTGCAATCGACAGCATCACGCCGGCAAAGGCCAGCTGTGCCGCCAGCGGCACGTCGCCGGCCACCGGGTGGCGCATCAGCCCCCAGCCCAGCAGCAGGTAGAAGGCCGCCATCCCGAGCGAGGTGATCCACTCCCATGGTCCGGGCAGGCGCTTCTGGCGCGGGAAGACGAGGAAGCACAGCCCGAGCACCACCGACAGGTGGATGGCGCGGTGTGCGATCTCGTTGTGCAGCCCGAAGCCGGCCGTGTAGTAGTGCCAGCCCGACAGGCCCACGGCGAGCACACCGACGATGCCGGCCGAGACGCCGACGAGACGGCGGAAATTGGACTCCGGGTCGAACTGCTCGATCAGGCGATCGACCTCGTCCTGGGGGGTGGCATTGGCAGGGGTGTTCATCGTGTGCTTGTCTGGCAACCCACGGCATCGAAGGCCACGGAGGGGGCGCCCAGGCTGGCCAGCACCACATCGCCCCCGGGCAGCAGCACCCGCGTGCGCGCGCTGCCTGCGGGCCGCACCACGAGCGGATCCACTGCGCGCGACAGGGTCAGGCGCTGGCGCGTGCCCACCCTCTCGAGCCGCTCGCCCGGGCCCGGGGCTGCAGGCAGGCCGTAGCCCTCGCCCTCGAACTCCTCTTCCACCAGCACGGCACCGGGCATGAAGCGGTAGCGGTCGATCACGGTGGTGCCGAGCACGGAGTGTTCGAAGGCGATGCGGATCTCGGGCTCCAGGGGGTTCAGCGGAAGGCGCCGCAGTTCGCGGCCGCTGCGGTGATCGGTCAGCCGAAGCTCGCAGGCCGGTGGGGAGGCTGCGCTGCGGCCGTCCTCGGCGCGCGCAGCCAGGCCTGCAGGGCGGGCGGAGTCTTCTCCGGCCCGCGCGGCAAGCACGCTCACGGCCGCGCAGGCACCGGTCAGGGCCAGCGCAGCCGCGAGCGAGCGGGTCACTTCAGCACGCCCTTTTCCCGGTAGTAGCGCGCCGCGCCCGGGTGCAGCGGGACGCTGCCCACCGCGGTGGCGTTCTGCAGCGAGATGTTCTTGCCCTGCACGTGCACCTGGCCCATGATGGCCGTGTTCTCGTACAGGGCCTTGGTCACCTCGTAGGCCACGTTGTCTGGCACGCCGTCATGCGCGGTCCACACGGCCATCACGGCGATCGTGGGCAGCGCGGCCGTCTGGCCGCGGTAGGTGTTGGCCGGCAGCTGCACCTGGGTGTAATAGGGCTGCTCCTTGAGCAGCGCGGCCACTTCGGCCCCTGCCAAGGGCAGGATTTTGATCGGGTGGCTCTGCGCCGCGTCGGTGATGGCTGCCACCGGGGTCCCGGCGGTGATCAGCGTGGCGTCGAGGTTGCCGTCCTTGATCTTGTCCATCGCCTGCGAGAACGAGGAGCTGTCCTCCTTGACGTCGTTGCGCGTCAGGCCGTTGACGCGCAGCAGGTCGGTCACCAGCTGGTACTGGCCCGAGCCCGGGGCACCCGAGGAGATGCTCTTGCCCTTGAGGTCCTTGACGCTGTTGATGTTGGCGTTGGCGCGCACCACGAGCTGCACCGTCTCGGGGTAGAGCGCACCGAGCGCCCGCAGGTTCTTGATCGGCGCGTTGGCGAATTGCGCCTTGCCGTTGAAGGCCTGGTCCAGGATGTCGGCGGCGACGAAGGCCGATTCGATCTCCTTGCCCCCTAGCAGCTTGGCATTGGCCACTGACGCGCCAGCGGCCTCCGCCGTGGCCGCGAACTTCCGGCCATCCACGGTCGCCTTGTTGGAGATCAGCTGCGCGAGCATGCCGCCCAGCGGGTAGTAGGTGCCTCCGGTGCCGCCAGTGGCGATGCCGAAGAATTGCCGCTGCTGGGCGAGGGCGGTGGTGGCCAGGGCCGCCACGGCCAGGCCGGCGACGGCGTGCTTCCAGGTGATGCGCATGGTGGGATTTCCTCCAGCTCGGGTCAGGATTGCGAATCCGCCATCGTGGGCCTGCCCGCGGCGAAGCGCCATCGAGACTTCCCCGGTGCGCCCGTCGATCAGGCTCGGCGGCCCGCCACCCACACCTCCGCCAAGGCGGGCCGGTCGGTGGCAAAGACGAGCACGTCCAGCAGGCTCTCGGCCGGGACGCCGGCCAGGGCGTCCACGGTCGTGTCGAGGACGACGCAGTCCGCCCGCGCGCCAGCCACCAGCCCGTGTCGGGCCTGGGCTGCGGCAGCCGCGCCTCCGCGCAGCACGTCCTGGAAGAGCCGCTGTGCCGTAGAGGGTTCGCCCCGCTCGGGGGCGGCCGCGACGCTGCGGCGGCGCAGCAGCAGGCGCTGGCCGTACTCCAGCAGTTGGAGCTCGCGCGGCCACTGCCGGCTCACGTGGCTGTCGGAGCCGATGGACAAGGGCGCGCCGCTTTCCAGCCAGCGTGGCAGGTCGAAGAGCCCGTCGCCGAGGTTGGCCTCGGTGGTGGGGCAAACGACCACACCCGCGCCGGTGCGCGCCACGGCTTCGATCTCGGCAGGGGTCGCGTGCGTGGCGTGCACGAGCTGCCAGC
>CAILKA010000485.1 GCA_903834645.1 uncultured beta proteobacterium | reverse complement strand
TGGCCGTCCACGGTCTGCTCGTACTCCCGAAAGTAGCCCGCCAGATTGGGCCGGCCGAATTCGTTGTTGAAGGCTGCGCCACCCAGCGGGCCTTCGGTCATGATCTGCAGCGCACTGGCCATGTGGCCGGGCCGGCCCGCTGCACCGGCTTCCCAGGGTTCGGCCGCCCCCGGCAGGTGCAGGTGGCTCACGGAGAAGCCCGCGAGCCCGGCCTTGGGCCGCGCGCCGCGGCCGGTCGCACCTTCGTCGCGGATCTCCCCGCCCGCCCCCGTGGCGGCCCCGGGGTGGGGGGAGATGGCGGTCGGGTGGTTGTGCGTCTCCACCTTCATCAGCACGTGCGCGGTGGCTGCACGCGAGGCGTAGCGCGGTGCGTTCGTATAGCCCTCGGGCCGCCACAGCTCCACCGGGCCGCCTGCCATCACGGCGGCGTTGTCGCTGTAGGCCACCACCGTGCGCTGGGGCGACACCGCCTCGGTGTGGCGGATCATCTGGAACATCGACTGCGGCTGCTCGATCCCGTCGATGGTGAACCGGGCGTTGAAGATCTTGTGGCGGCAGTGCTCGCTGTTGGCCTGCGCGAACATCATCAGCTCGACGTCGGTCGGGTCGCGCCGCAAGCGCGCAAAGGCATCGGCCAGGTAGTCGATCTCCTCACCCGACAGCGCCAGGCCCTGGCGTACGTTGGCCTCCTCCAGCGCGGCGCGGCCACGGCCGGAGACATCGATGCGTGCCATCGCCGGACCCTCGCGATGCGCAAAGAGCGCGCGGGCACCCTCGCGCTCGAAGGCTACCGCCTCGGTCATGCGGTCGTGCAGCAGCGCCACGAGCGTGGCCACAGACTCGGCGCCGAGCGCCCTCACCCCGCCGAACCAGCCCGGGCGACCCTGGAGCCGGTACTCGGTGACGCGCTCCACCCGGCGCACGGGGAGTGCGCAGTTGCGCGCGATGTCGGTGGCCTTGCTCGACCAGGGCGACACGGTGCCCGGTCGCGGCATCACGACGACCAGGTGGCCGGTCGATGGCTCGCCAGCCCGCTCGCTTCCACCTCCGGGCTGGCCCGCCCCGCCAGCTGGCTGGGCATCGAGCAGCGCCGCGATGCGCACGACCTCCGAATCAGCGAGCGGCTCGCCGTCTTGCGCCTCCACCCAGTAGACGTGCCGGGCCTGCAGGTCTGCCACGCCCGGCTCGTGCAGGCGCAAGCGCTCGAGGAGGGCACTGAGCCGAAACGCAGAGAGGGCCTGGCCACCGACAAAGGCGTGCAGGCGCGGGGAAGGAGCAGGCATGGCAGGAGGGCGGGCCCGCTGATTCTATCGGTGGGGTGGGATAATCCCGCCCCATGCCGATTCCCTTGAAGTCCGCCTCCGACATCGCTGGCATGCGGCTGGCTGGCCGCCTGGCCAGCGAGGTCCTCGACATGCTGGAGCCGCACATCCGGCCCGGCATCTCCACGCTCGAGATCGACCGCCTGGCGCATGACCACATCACGCAGGTCCAGCAGGCGGTGCCTGCGACGCTGGGCTACCAGCCCCCCGGCTACCCGCCCTACCCGGCCTCGCTGTGCACCTCGGTCAACGAAGTGGTCTGCCATGGCATCCCGGATGACCGGGCGCTGCGCCACGGCGACATCGTCAACGTCGACGTGACCGTGATCAAGGACGGCTGGCACGGCGACAACAGCCGCATGTACGTGGTCGGCGAGGGCTCGATCGCGGCGCGGCGCCTGTGCCACGTGACCTTCGAGGCCATGTGGAAAGGCATCGCACAGGTGCGCCCAGGCGCGCGGCTGGGCGACATCGGCCACGCGATCCAGGTCTATGCCGAACGGGCTGGCTACTCGGTGGTGCGCGAATTCTGCGGCCACGGGGTCGGCGCGCGCTTCCACGAAGAGCCGCAGGTGCTGCACTACGGGCGGCCGGGCACGCTCGAGGAGCTCGTGCCAGGCATGATCTTCACGATCGAGCCCATGGTCAACCTCGGCCGCCGCGACATCAAGGAAGACCGCCGCGGCAACCGTCCCTACGACGGCTGGACGATCGTCACGCGCGACCGGTCGCTGTCGGCGCAGTGGGAGCACACCGTGCTCGTCACAGAAACCGGGTACGAAGTGCTCACCGTGTCAGCCGGCAGCCCCCCTCCTCCCGCCTTTGCCGCCGAAGGCTACGGCTCTTCCGTGCACCGCGACGCCTGCGCCGCCCCCGCAGCCACCTCGGATGCCGGTTGGGCGCAGGCGACGTCGCCCGTCCTGGGCCGCTGAGCCCGCAAGCTGCGGCGAACCGCCGGAAGGTCCTTCCGTTGATCCAGGCCCCGGCCCCCGCGCCATCTGCCGCGTGGGACGAATCGCGCCGGCGTTTCCGCCAGGCCAAGGCCGACCTGCTGGCGCAGTTCAGGGAGGGCCGTGCGGCGCCGCAAGCCGCTTCTTCTCTGCTGCGCCAACTGGCGCGGCTCGTGGACGCCACACTGCGCGTGCTTTGGCACACCCACGCGCTGCCGCCGGGCAGCACACTGGTGGCAGTGGGCGGCTACGGGCGTGGCGAGCTGTTCCCCTACTCGGACGTGGACGTGCTCGTGCTGCTGCCCGACGGCGCAGACACCGATTCGGTGGGCGGCTTCATCACCGCATGTTGGGACACGGGCCTGGAGATCGGCTCCTCGGTGCGCACCGTCGAGGAGTGCGTGGCCGAGGCACGACGCGACGTGACGGTGCAGACCGCCCTGCTGGAGAGCCGCCGCATCACCGGCAGCCGCGCACTCTTCGAGCGCTTCGAGCAGGCCACCCGGGCCGCCCTCGATCCGGCCGCCTTCCTGCGTGCCAAGACGCTGGAGATGCAGCAGCGCCACGTGCGGTACGACGGCACTCCCTACGCCCTGGAGCCCAACTGCAAGGAAAGCCCGGGCGGGCTGCGCGACCTGCAGGTGCTGATCTGGATCGCCCGCGCCGCCGGCCTGGGGCGCACCTGGAACGAGCTCGCGGCCAAGGGTCTCCTCACGGCCTTCGAGGTGCGCCAGCTGCGCCGCCACGAGGGCACGCTCAAGCTCATCCGGGCGCGGCTGCATGCCTTGGCAGGGCGGCGCGAGGATCGGCTCGTGTTCGATCTGCAGACCGCCGTGGCGGAGAGCTTCGGCCTGGCGGCCACGCGTGCCCAGCGCTCCTCGGAGCGGCTGATGCACCGCTACTACTGGGCGGCCAAGGCGGTGGCCCAGCTCAACCAGATCCTGCTGCTCAACATGGAGGAGCGCATCGTCGGCTCGGAAACCGCGCCGATGCGCCCCATCGACGAGCGCTTCCTGGACCGCGGCGGGCTGCTGGAGGTTGCGCACGACCGCCTGTACATCGAGGACCCACAGGCGATCCTGCAGACCTTCCTCGTCTTCCAGCGCGCACCGGGCATCACGGGCCTGTCGGCGCGCACGCTGCGCGCGCTCTACAACGCGCGCGGCCTGATGGGCGCGCGCTTTCGCAGCGACCCCCGCAACCGGCGCACCTTCATGGCGATGCTGCGCTCTCCAGCCGGCATCACGCACGTCTTGCGGCTGATGAACGAGACCTCCGTGCTCGGGCGCTACCTCTGGGTGTTCCGGCGCATCGTCGGGCGCATGCAGCACGACCTCTTCCACGTCTACACGGTGGACCAGCACATCCTCATGGTGCTGCGCAACGTGCGCCGCTTCTTCATTCCCGAGCACGCACACGAGTACCCGTTTTGCAGCCAGCTCGCTGCGAACTGGGACGAGCCGATGGTGCTGTACGTGGCCGCCCTCTTCCATGACGTGGCCAAGGGCCGGGGCGGTGACCACTCTGACCTGGGTGCGCACGAGGTGCGGCGCTTCTGCCGTGCCCATGGCATCGCTCGCGACTCGGCCGAGTTGATCGAGTTCCTTGTCCAGCACCACCTGACGATGAGCCGCATCGCGCAAAAGGCGGACCTGAGCGATCCCGATGTGATCCTCTCCTTCGCCCGCCTCGTGGGCCACGAGCGACGCCTCACGGCGCTGTACCTGCTGACGGTGGCCGACATACGCGGCACGAGCCCCAAGGTGTGGAACGCCTGGAAGGGCAAGCTGCTGGAGGACCTGTACCGCCTCACTCTGCGTGCGCTGGGCGGGGCGCGGCCCAACCTGGACGCCGACATCGAGGCGCGCAAGCAGGAGGCGCGACAGCTGCTGGCACTGCACTCGGCCCTGCCGGGCACCGAGGCGCCGCTGTGGCAGGCCGTGGACCTGGGCTATTTCGCCCGGCACGACGCGGCCGAGATCGCCTGGCACGCGCGCGTCCTGTGGCGCCACCTCGAAAGCCGGGTGCCGGTGGTGCAGGTGCGCCCGTCGCCCGCAGGCGAGGGCTTGCAGGTGCTGGTCTGGTGCCCGGACCAGCCCGATCTCTTTGCCCGCATCTGCGGCTACCTCGACTCCGCCGGGTTCAGCATCCAGGACGCGAAGGTGCATACCACCCGCACCGGGTATGCGCTGGACACCTTCCAGATCGTCAGCATCGGCGCGGCCACGAGCCCAGCCGAGTACCGGTCGATGATCTCGCTGGTGGAGTCGCAGGCCGCCGCCGCCCTCGCCTCGCCTGGCCCGCTGCCCGAGCCCCTGCAGAGCCGGCGCTCGCGGCGCGTGCGGTCGTTCCCGATGACGCCACGCGTGTCCCTGCAGCCCGATGAGCGCGGGCAGCGCTGGCTGCTCAGCGTCAGTGCGAGCGACCGCTCGGGCCTGCTGTATGCCATCGCGCGGGTGCTGGCCCGCCACCACGTGAACCTGCAGCTGGCCAAGATCAGCACGCTCGGCGAGCGGGTGGAGGACACCTTCCTCGTGCACGGCCCGGAGCTGCAGCTGTCCAAGGCGCAGCTGCAGATCGAGTCCGAGCTGCTCGACGCCCTGGCCTGAGCACTGCCCCTTGGGAACCGTGCGTCTGCACCGGATAGGCATCGACGAGGCGCTGGCACGCCTCACGCCGTTCGATGCGGTGATCGATGCCCGCAGCCCCGCCGAGCACGCGCTCGACCATCTGCCCGGCGCGCTCAACTGGCCGGTGCTCGACGACGAGGAGCGCCGCATCGTGGGCACCGAGTACACGCAGCTGTCGGCCTTCGAGGCGCGCAAGCGCGGCGCCGTCCTGGCCGCACGCAACATCGCCCGCCACCTCGAGCGCGAGGGCCCTGCGCTCGCGCCCGGCTGGAAGCCTCTGGTCTATTGCTGGCGCGGCGGCCAGCGCTCGGGGTCGCTCGCGCTCGTGCTGGCCCAGGTCGGCTTCGAGGTGCACGTGCTCGAAGGCGGCTACCGCGCGTTCCGGCGCCGTGTCCTGGCCGACCTCGACGAAGCCGGCGCCGGCCTGGACTTTCGGGTGCTCTGCGGCCGCACCGGCACCGGCAAGAGCCGGCTCCTGCAGGCCCTGGCCCGAAGCGGCGCACAGGTGCTCGACCTGGAAGCCCTGGCCGAGCACCGCGGCTCGGTGCTCGGTGCGGTGCCCGATCGGCCCCAGCCCTCCCAGAAGACTTTCGAGACGCGGCTGTGGCACGCGCTGCGGGGCTTCGAGCCGACGCACCCGGTCTTCGTGGAAAGCGAGAGCCGCACCATCGGCCGCCTGCGTCTGCCCGAGACGCTGCTGCAGCGCATGCGGGCCGCACCTTGCCTGCGCGTGGAGATGGAGCTGCCCGCGCGCGTGGCGCTGCTGCGCGAGGAATACTCCCACTTCGTGGCCGACACGGCCGCCCTGTGCGCGCGGCTGGACGCGCTGCGCGAAGCGCGAGGACAC
>CAILKA010000484.1 GCA_903834645.1 uncultured beta proteobacterium | reverse complement strand
GCGCGTGATCGGCTTCGACATGGGCGGCACCTCCACCGACGTGAGCCACTACGCGGGCGAGTTCGAGCGCGCCTTCGAGACGCAGGTGGCAGGGGTGCGCATGCGAGCGCCGATGATGAGCATCCACACCGTGGCGGCCGGGGGCGGCTCGATCCTGCGCTTCGACGGCGCGCGGCTGCGCGTGGGGCCGCAAAGCGCCGGCGCCAACCCTGGCCCGGCGAGCTACCGCCGCGGCGGGCCGCTGGCGGTGACGGACGCCAACGTGATGCTCGGGCGCGTGCAGCCGCAGTGGTTCCCGAAGGTCTTCGGGCCGGGAGGGGACGAGCCACTGGACCGCATTGGCGTGGTCGGGCGCTTCGAGGCGATGGCCGGCGAGGTCCGGCGTGCCACCGGGCGCGACGCGACGCCCGAGGCGCTGGCCGCCGGGTTTCTGCGCATCGCCGTGCAGAACATGGCCAATGCCATCAAGCGCATCTCGGTGGCGCGCGGCTACGACGTGACGCGCTACACCCTGCAGTGCTTCGGGGGAGCGGGTGGCCAGCACGCCTGCGCGGTGGCCGATGCATTGGCCATGACGCGCGTGTTCATCCACCCGCTGGCCGGCGTGCTGTCGGCCTACGGCATGGGGCTGGCCGACCAGATCGCGATGCGTGAGGCCTCGGTGGAGCGCGCGCTCGACGAGGCGGGGCTGGCCGAGGCGGCCACGCGTGCGAACGCGCTCGCGCAGGCCGCCGCCGATGAACTGGTGGAGCAGGGCTTTGCGGCGCACGCCATCGAGCGGCGCATGCGCATCCACGTGCGCTACCAGGGCACGGACACGGCACTGGTCGTGCCGTTGGCCAGCCTGCCCGAAGTGCAGGCGGCCTTCGAGGAGGCCTACCGCCAGCGCTTTGCCTTCCTGATGCCGGGCCGCGTGCTCGTCGTCGAGGCGGTGTCCGCGGAGGCGATCGGGCCGGGCGAGCGTCGCGACGAGGCGGCCACTGGCGGGTTGCCCGCCACGCACGAGCCGCCCGCCGTGGAGCGCGTGCGCATGTATGCCGAGCACGATGACGGCCAGGCAAGCTGGGTAGACGCCGGGCTGTGGGTGCGCGAGCAGCTCGCCCCGGGGGCGCACATCGAGGGCCCGGCCGTGATCGCCGAGCGTAACGCGACGACGGTGGTCGAGCCGGGTTGGCGAGCGGTGGCACGCCCAGGGGGTGCGCTCGAGCTCGAGCGCGTGCGAGCGCGCGCCATGCGCCACGCGGCAGGAACCGAGGCCGACCCGGTGTTGTTGGAGGTGTTCAACAACCTCTTCATGAACATCGCCGAGCAGATGGGCCTGCGGCTGCAGAACACGGCCTACTCGGTCAACATCAAGGAGCGACTGGACTTCTCCTGCGCGCTCTTCGACGCCCAGGGCCAGCTCATTGCCAATGCCCCGCACATGCCTGTGCACCTGGGTTCGATGAGCGAGAGCATCCGCACCGTCATCGCGCGCAACCCCGACATGCGCCCGGGGGACGTCTACGTGCTCAACGACCCGTACCACGGTGGGACGCACCTGCCCGACGTGACGGTGGTGACGCCGGTGTTCCTGGATGAGGCACAAGGGCCGGGCCCGCACGACACGGCTGCCCAGGCGGGCGGGGCGACCACGCGCCCCGACTTCTACGTCGCCAGCCGCGGCCACCACGCCGACATCGGCGGCTCAACGCCGGGTTCGATGCCGCCCTTTTCCTCGACGATCGAAGAGGAAGGTGTGCTCTTCGACAACTTCCTGCTGGTGCGCGGCGGGCGGCTGCGCGAGGAGGCGTTGCGCGCGCAGCTGGCCAGCGGCCGCTGGCCGGCGCGCAACCCCGCTCAGACGATTGCCGACCTGCGCGCGCAGATCGCCGCCAACGAGAAGGGCGTGCAGGAACTGCGTGCGATGGTCGCGCAGTTTGGCCGCGGGACGGTGGCGGCCTACATGCAGCACGTGCAGGACAACGCCGAGGAGTCGGTGCGGCGCGTGATCACGGCACTCAAGGACGGCGCCTTCGAGCTTGCGCTGGACAACGGCGCACGTATCTGCGTGCGGGTGCAGGTCGATGTCGCCGCACGCGCCGCAACCATCGACTTCACGGGCACGAGCGCGCAGCTGCCCAACAACTTCAACGCCCCGAAAGCGGTGACGATGGCAGCCGTGCTGTACGTCTTTCGTACGCTCGTGGAGGACGACATCCCGCTCAACGCCGGGTGCCTCCAGCCGCTACGGGTCATCGTGCCCGAAGGCTGCATGCTCAACCCGAACCCGCCTGCGGCGGTCGTGGCCGGCAACGTCGAGACCTCGATGTGCGTGACCAACGCGCTCTACGGCGCGCTCGGGCTGATGGCAGCCTCGCAGTGCACGATGAACAACTTCACCTTCGGCAACGATCGCTACCAGTACTACGAGACCATCTCCGGTGGCAGCGGCGCAGGTGCCCGCCTGGACGCCTCGGGGCACGTCACCGGGGGCTTTGCCGGCACGAGCGTGGTGCAGACGCACATGACGAATTCGCGCCTGACCGACCCGGAAGTGCTGGAGTTCCGCTTCCCGGTCCGGCTGGAGAGCTACGCGATCCGAGCCGGCTCAGGTGGTGCAGGACGCTGGCCCGGCGGTGACGGCGGCGTGCGGCGTGTGCGCTTCCTCGAGCCGATGACGGCCTCGATCCTGTCCAACGGGCGCGAGGTGCCCGCCTTCGGCATGGCTGGCGGCCAGCCGGGGACGTGCGGCGAGAACCGCGTCGAGCGCGCAGACGGGCGCGTGGAGCGGCTGCTCCACATCGGCAGCGTCGAGATGGCTGCCGGCGACGTATTCGTGATCGAGACGCCAGGCGGCGGGGGCTACGGCGAGGCGGTGATGGACGGGGGTGTGACCCAGGCCTCGACCTTTTCGCGCAGCTGAGCCGCGCTGAAGGGCTTGGCGAGCCAGTCGTCCATGCCGGCTTGCAGGCACTCATCGCGGCCGCCGAGGATGGCGTTGGCGGTCACGGCGATGATCGGGGTGCGTGGCGAGCTGCGTGCGCGCTCCATCTCGCGCATCAGCCGCGTGGCCTCCAGGCCGCTCATCACCGGCATCTGCACGTCCATCCGCACGGCTTGGAAAGCCTGGCGGGCAAAGTGCTGGACGGCCTGCGAGCCGTCCACCGCCATGTACACGCGGTAGCCCTGGCGCTCGAGCAGCCAGGTCATGAGCTTCTGGTTGGCGGCGTTGTCTTCCACCACCAGGATCAGCGGGGCGTCGTCCCGGAGCTCGGCCAGCGGCGCCGGCGCGCTGGTCTGGCTGTCGGTGAAGGCCTCCACCGTCGCCTGCGCCCACCGGGGTTCGAGCAGCGGCAGCGTCACGTGGAAGACGCTGCCCAGCCCGGGCGTGCTCTCCACCCAGATGCGCCCGCCCATGAGTTCGACCAGCCGCTTGCTGATGCTCAACCCCAGACCCGAGCCGCCGTAGCGCCTCGTGGTGGAGGCATCCTCCTGCACGAAGGCCTCGAAGATGCGCTCGTGCATCCCCGGGGAGATGCCGATGCCGGTGTCCTTCACGGCCAGATGCAGCAGCGGCTGCTCGCTGCCTACTGCATCGCAGCCGAGCACGAGATCGACGCGGCCCTTCTCGGTGAACTTCACCGCGTTGCTCAGCAGGTTCAGCAAGACCTGGCGCACGCGCGTGGGATCGCCCGTGACGGCCACCGGAAGCTCGCCCTGGACACGGTAGGACACCGGGAGCTGCTTGGCCTGGGCCAGAGCCCGCACCACGCTGCAGGCCTCCTGCGCAATGCCGGCAGGGTCATAGGGCATCCGCTCCATCTGAAGCCGCCCGGACTCGAT
>CAILKA010000483.1 GCA_903834645.1 uncultured beta proteobacterium | reverse complement strand
GCGCCGCCTCGCGCATCACCCCGCGTGCGAGCCAACCCCACCGGCCAAAGCGGCGGTGGTAGCCCAGCGCGGCCGACTCCCAGGCCGCAAAGGGCAGAACCAGGCCACGCTTGTGGCGGTCCTCGGGCACGTGGGCCCCGCGCAGCGCGCGCGCCTGCGCGGGGCTGAGCCACGCGCCGGGGCCGAACTGCGCGCAGGCGTTACCCGTGTCTGCCGCGACCTCGAGCGTGCCTGCCTGCGGCTCGAGCAGTCCGGCCAGCACGTCGAGCAGTTCGCTCTGGCCGTTGCCCGAGACGCCGGCCACGCCCACGATCTCGCCCGCATGCAGCGTGAGCGACACCTCCGACAGCCGAGCCACGCCCAGCGCATCGCGCCAGGTCAGGCCGCGCGCGCGCAGCAGCACCGGCGCTTCGGGGCGCGGCACGGCCCCCGAGCTCGCAGCGGTGCCCGCATCCACTCCCCCATCCACGCCTGCACCGGTGCGCCCGAGCCGCACCTCGCGCCCGACCATCGCCTGGGCCAGGCCGTCCAGCGAGGTCTGCGCCACCGGGCAGTCGAGCACCACCGTGCCCTGGCGCATCACCGTCACGTGGTCGGCCAGCGCCAGGATCTCGCGCAGCTTGTGCGTGATCAGCAGCACGGTTGTGCCGCGCGCGCGCAGCGTGCGCAGCGTGGCAAAGAGCGTGTCGGCCTCCTGCGGCGTGAGCACGGCCGTCGGCTCGTCCAGGATCAGGATGCGCGCTCCGCGAAAAAGCGCTTTCAGGATCTCCAGCCGCTGGCGCTCGCCCACGGGCAGCTCCTCCACCGGCCGGTCGAGCTGGACCCGCAGCCCGGTGTCGTCCATCAGCGCGTTCAGCCGCTCGCGCACCTGGGCGCGCGCCGCAGCCAGCCGCCAATGCGGCTCGGCGCCCAGCATCACGTTGTCCAGGGCGCTGAGGCTGTCCACCAGCATGAAGTGCTGGTGGACCATGCCGATGCCCAGGGCGATGGCGTCGTGCGCGTCACCGATGTGCACGACGCGCCCGTCCACGGCGACCTCGCCGCTGTCGGCCTGGTAGAAGCCGTAGAGGATCGACATCAGCGTGCTCTTGCCGGCGCCGTTTTCGCCGACCAGCCCGTGCACGGTGCCCGCTCGCACGGTCAGGTCGACCGCGCGGTTGGCATGCACGGCGCCGAAGCGCTTGTCGATCCGCCGCAGCTCGACGGCGGCGCCTGCGCTCACTTGCAGGCGTTGGCCGCCATGTAGTCGATCACCTTGATCTTGCCGGCGATGATGTCGGCCTTGGCGGCGTCCACGCGCTTCTTCATGTCGGCGCTCACGAGCTTGGCGTTGTGCTCGTCCATCGCGTAGTCGACCCCGCCTTCCTTCAGCCCGAGCGACTGCACGCCGGGCTTGGTGCCCTTGAAGGCGTTGTAGACGGCCACGTCCACGCGCTTGACCATCGAGGTGAGCATCGTGCCGGGCTGCAGGTGGTTCTGGTTGCTGTCCACGCCGATGGCCAGCTTGCCGCCGTCCTTGGCGGCCTGGTACACGCCGATGCCGGTGCCGCCGGCGGCGGCAAAGATCACGTCCGCGCCCTTGGCGAACTGGGCCTTGGCGAGTTCGCCGCCGCGCGCCGGGTCGTTCCAGGCCGCGGGCGTGGTGCCGGTCATGTTGGCAAAGACCTCGGCCTTCGGGTTCACGAACTTTGCGCCCTGCTCGAATCCGCACTGGAACTTGCGGATCAGCGGAATGTCCATGCCGCCCACGAAGCCGACCTTGCCGGTCTTGCTGGCCAGGGCGGCCATCATGCCCACGAGAAAGCTGCCCTCGTGCTCCTTGAAGACGATGGACTGCACGTTGGGCAGGTCCACCACGAAGTCGATGATCGCGAACTGCTGCTTGGGGAAGTCCTTGGCGCCCTTCTCGATGGCCGAGCCCTGCGAGAACCCTACGCCCACGATCGGGTTGGCACCACGCTCGGCCATGCGGCGCACGGCCTGCTCGCGCTGCGTGGGGTTGGCGATCTCGAAGTCGAGGTAGGTCTTGCCCGTTTCCTTCTTCCAGCGTTCCGCGCCGTTGAAGGCGGCCTCGTTGAAGGACTTGTCGAACTTGCCGCCCATGTCGTAGATGACGGCCGGTTGCGCCTGCTGGGCCGAGGCGGTGGAGGTCACGAGGGCGAGGCCGATGGCGCAAAGTGTGCCAAGGGCGGCCGGCAGCTTGAGGGTCATGGGAGGCTCCTGGACTGGGAACGGGGGGTGGAGGTGGGGGCAGGATAGCAACTCGCGCGCGGGCGGACACGGGGAGTTGCCAGTGGCCCCGCGCCGGCACCCACCCGTTTCTGCCCCGAAGGCGTGCGTTCGCGCCGGCCCCCGCGGCGGCTGCGCGCGGGGGCGCGGGTCGCACTACCATCGCACGGTGAGTGATCCAGACACTGCAAGCGCCTGGCCGGCCGCCGACGAGGCGGTCGACCCCGCCATCCTGGCCCGGGCCCGTGCGCTGCCCAAGGTGCTGCTGCACGAGCACCTGGACGGCGGGCTGCGCGAGGCCACGCTGCTGGAGCTGCTGCGCGCCCGCGGGCTGCCTGCGCCCGCCCCCGACGCGGCGGGCCTGGCGGCCTGGTTCGACGCTCGCGCGCACGCCGGCTCGCTGGAAGAGTACCTCCGAGGCTTTGGCCTGACGGTGGCGGCCATGGCCAGCCCCGTGGCGCTGGAGCGCGTGGCCTTCGAGGCAGCCGAGGACGCGCGCGAGGACGGCTGCGTGCTGGCGGAGTTCCGCATCGCACCGCTGCTCTTCGAGCCGCATGGGGTCGACGCGGACGAGGCGGTGGCGGCGATGCTGCAAGGCCTGGCGCGCAGCCCGCTGCCCAGCGGCCTGATCGTGTGCGCGATGCGGCAGGAGGACGATGCGCGCATCACGCGCGCGGCCGAGCTGGCGCTGCGCTGGCTCGGCCGTGGCGTGATTGCCTTCGACCTGGCCGGGCCGGAGGCGGGCTGGCCGGCCACGCGCCATGCGCGGTTGCTCGAGCGCTTGCGCGAGGCCGGGATGCCGCTCACCCTGCACGCCGGCGAGGCCGACGCGGCGCACCGGGTGCTGGAGGCGGTGCAGCTCGGCGCGCGCCGCATCGGCCATGGGGTGCGCCTGGCGGACCTGCTGGGCACGCCCGCAGCCGGCCCTGCGCTGCAGGCGCTGCGCGAGGCGGGCGTGCACCTGGAGGTGTGCCCGACCAGCAACGTCCACACCGGCGCCGCGCGCTCGGTCGCTTCGCACCCGATCCGGGCCCTGTGGGAGGCGGGGGTGTCGCTTTCTTTCCACACCGACAACCGGCTGATGTCTCGCCTGACGCACAGCCTGGAGGCTGCCCGGCTGGTCACGCAGGCGGGGTTCAGCTGGGAGGATCTGCGATGCATGGGCGAGCAGGCCGCGAGCGCCTCGTTCCTCGAGCCCGCGCACCGCGAGCGTGCGCGGCGGGCCCTGCAAGCCGGTGCCGCGAGTGCGGGTTTGCACTAAGTCGGGGCAAAAACGTCACCGAAGTTTCACGCTCGGAAGCTAGCATCCCTGTGGCTGGCAGGGTGTTCGCGGTCATCTGGCGTATGGCGCTGGTTGGCGCGCAGCTTGCTTGCTGCCATGTGATGCGTGGCCGTGTGGCGCCACCGGGCACCCGCCTGGTGCGCAGCACGCACCGCCCCGCCGCCGTTTGCCAGACGAACCGAACCCAGGAGCGACCGTGAGCGCCAACCCCTTCCTGACCTTCTCCCGCACCGCCGTGGCCGCCGCGGCCGCGATCGTGCTGGCCGCGCCGGCTCTTGCGCAGAACACCACCGCCGCCCTGGGCGGACGCATCGTGGGCAGCGATGGCAAGCCGGTGTCGGGCGCCACGGTGTCGATCCAGCACGTGGAGTCACGCTCGGTGAGCACGACCACCACCGACGCCGAGGGCCGCTACAGCGCGCGCGGCCTGCGCGTGGGCGGCCCCTACACGGTGACGATCAGCAAGGGTGGAGCCACCGAGCGGCGCGACAACATCTTCCTCACCCTGGCCGAGACGACCGGCCTGGACGCGACGCTGGGCACCGTCACGCAGGTCGTGATCACGGGCAGCGCGGTGAGCGACAAGTTCAACAACGCCAGCATGGGCGCCGTCACCAACGTCAGCAGCGCGCAACTGGATGCCCTGGCCTCGATCCAGCGCAGCCTGCAGGACTACGCGCGCATCGACCCGCGCCTGGCGCAGACCGACAAGGAGCGCGGCGAGATCTCCGCCGCCGGCCAGAACACCCGCTTCAACTCCATCACGATCGACGGTGTCAACGTCAACGACACCTTCGGCCTGGAGTCGAACAACCTGCCCACGATCAAGCAGCCCGTCTCCATCGAGGCGATCCAGTCGGTGCAGGTGAACCTGAGCAACTTCGACGTCACGCAAAAAGGCTACACCGGCGCCAACATCAACGCCGTCACCAAGAGCGGCTCCAACGACTTCAGGGGCAGCGTGTTCTGGGTCTCCCGAGACCAGAGCATGGTGGGCCAGCGCTACAACCGCGCAGCGGGCACCTACTTCGACGCCGCCAACTTCAAGGAAGAGACCAAGGGCTTCACGATCGGCGGGCCGATCATCAAGGACAAGCTCTTCTTCTTTGCCGCCTACGAGGATTTCTTCAGCTCCCGCACGCGCCCGGACTTCGGCCCCGTGGGCGGCAGCAGCGGCACGACGGTGGGCATCACGCAGTCGGCCATCCAGGGTGCGATCGATGTCGCGAAGAACACCTGGGGCGTGGACGCGGGCTCGGCCGAGGTCCCGAGTGGCGTGGGCGTGTCGGTGAAGGACGCCCTGGTCAAGCTCGACTGGAACATCAACGACAACCACCGCGCGAGCCTGCGCTGGACGAAGACCGACCAGGCCGAGCCCTTCCTCGTGGGCTTCAACGCCACGGGTCTGTCGCTGAGCTCGTACTGGTACAACCAGGGCAAGCAGCTCGAGAGTCTGGTGGGTCAGTGGTTCGCCGACTGGACGCCCAACTTCAGCACCGAAGTCAAGATCTCCAAGCGTGACTACGCGAGCGAGCCCACGCCCGTCAACGGCGTGCGGCTGCCGCAGATCGCGCTGCGCTTCTTCGGGGCGCTGCCGCCCGACGCACCCGCGGGCACCAACGCCAACAACCGCGACCTGCTGCTGGGCACCGAGCGCAGCCGCCACTTCAACGTGCTGAGCACCGAGACCCTGGACGCCTACTTGGCCGGCACCTACACCTCCGGCGCGCACGAGCTGAAGTTCGGCCTGGACCGCTCGGAAAACGACATCTACAACGCCTTCCTGCAAGACACCAACGGCCAGTACCGCTTCCAGTGCGAGAACTCGTCGGCCACGCTGACCTACAGCTTCGGCGCGATCAACTGCAACACCGCCACCGCGGCCCAGGTGCAGGCGGCGGTGCTCGAGAACTTCCGCCTCGGGCGGCCTTCGTTCTACCAGGTGCAGCTGCCGCTGCCCGGCCGCGCGCTGTCCGATGCGGTGGCGCAGTGGAGCTATGCGGGTACGGGCCTGTTCCTGCAGGACACCTGGCGCGTGCGCAAGGGCCTGAACATGCAGTTCGGCGTGCGCGTGGACATGCTCGACATGCCGGGCAAGCCGCTGTACAACGCCGCGGCCGCTGCCGCCACGGTGCCGGGCAACCCGGCCACCGGGGTGCGCCAGTCCGGCGGCTTTGGCCTGGACAACTCGGTCACGATGGACGGCAGCATCCTGATCCAGCCGCGCGTGGGCTTCAACTGGACGCTGCCCACGCAGCAGCGCGCGCAGCTGCGCGGCGGCTTCGGGTTGTTCCAGGGTGCGGCGGCCAACGTGTGGCTGTCCAACCCCTACTCCAACACCGGCATGGCTGCCGCCGTCTACAGCTGCCAGAACCTTGGCGCCTGCCAGACGGCCAACGCGAGGTTCAGCCCCGATCCGAGCAAGCAGCCCTCCCTCACGGGTACTCCGCCGGCGGCCAACGTCGACTTCCTGTCGCCGGGGCTGGAGCAGCCGTCGGTGTGGAAGGCCAGCCTGGCGCTGGACGCCGAACTGCCCGCGCTGCCGGTGGTCGGGCGCCTGGTGGCGGGTGTGGAGTGGCTCAACACCAAGACCCACAAGGGCATCGCCTACGAGCACCTCAACCTGGGCGCACCCACGCGCACGGGTCCGGACGGGCGCCAGCTCTTCTACACGGCGCAGGGCTACGACCCGAACTGCTGGACCACGACAGGCAACGGCCTGACGGGCGGCACCTGCACGGGCTTTCGCAACAAGGCGCTGTCCAATCCCAACTTCAACAACGTGCTGGTGGCACGCGAGACGAGCCTGGGCGGCGGTGACGCGGTGACCTTCTCCATCGCCAAGCCCGCCAGCATCGGCCTGGGCTGGAGCCTGGCCTACACCTACACGCAGGCCAAGGAGGTGAGCCCGCTGACCTCGTCGGTGTCGAACTCCAACTGGCTCAACCGCAACATCTTCAACCCCAACGAGGCGGTGCTGCAGAACTCCAACTACCTCATCAAGGACCGCATCAGCGGCAGCATGACCTGGGCGCGCGCCTTCGTCGGCGCCTACAAGACGACGGTCGGCGTGTTCTACGAGGGCCGCCGCGGCAAGCCCTACAGCTGGACCTACCTCAACGACATGAACGGCGACGGGGTCTTCGGCAACGACCTGATGTACATCCCCTCGGCACCGGGCTCGGGCGAGGTGGCATTCCGAGGCGGTGCGGCCGAGGAGACGCGCTTCTGGGAGATCGTCAACGCCAACCCGGCACTGGCCGCGGCCAAGGGCGGCGTGGTCGGGCGTAACAACCAGTTCGCGCCCTGGGTGAACAGCTTCGACGTGCGCATCAGCCAGGATCTGCCGGCCTGGACCAAGCAGCACCGCGCCAGCATCAGCTTCGACATCCTGAACTTCGGCAACCTGCTCAACAGGAAGTGGGGCCGCATCGATGAGATCGCCTTCCCGAGCAACCGCAGCTTCGTCAACTACGCCGGCATCAACGCCGCGGGCAAGTACGTCTACAGCCTGGGCAGCCTGGAAGACTTCGTCACGCGCCAGGCGGCGGGCGAATCGCAGTGGGCGGTGCAGATCACGCTGAAGTACGCGTTCTGACCTGAGCGCGGCCCGTGTCGCGGCGCCCCTGCGGCGCTGCGCCGTGCCGCGCCAGCCGCGCCGAGCTTCTCAGCGCCCGGGCCCGTCGAAGCCCCGGAGCGCTGGCCCGCCTTCCAGGCGCAGCCAGTTGGCGCTCGACCAGCGGCTGCGCGCGTCCACCGCGTGCAGCGAGTAGGCCTGGCGCGAGTTCGGCGAGCGGTTGGGCGCGCTCCAGTGCGGCAGCAGCCCGTGCAGGCACACGAGCGTGCCGGCCGGCACCTCCACCGGCACCGCCTGCGAGGCATCGGGCCACGGGGTCTGGTCGAGCGTGCGCAGCGCCAGGCTCGGTGCCTCGGCCGTGCCGCCGCGCTCGAACACCTCGCGCAGCGGCCCGCGGTGGCCCCCGGGCTGCACCCACAGGCAGCCGTTGTCGCGCGTGGCGTCCTCCAGGGCGAACCACAGGCCCGTGACGCTCACCGGATCGTCGCGCAGGAAGGTGGCGTCCTGGTGCCAGCGCACCTCCCCACCGATGCCTGGCTGCTTGAAGATGAGCATCGACTGCACGAGCAGCGGCTCGGCCAGGCCGAGGTCGTGCGCCAGTGCAGCCAGCGCGGGGCCGCGCGAGAAGTCGTCGAAGACGGGATCCAGGTCGTGCAGGGCATGGCCGATCTTGTTGATCGACAGGGCCTTGGGCTGGCGCAGCTGCCCGTGCTCGTCGAAGGCCTCCTCCTCGAAGAAGCAATGGATGCCCCGCGCCGAGTCGAGAAAGGCGCGGTCGGCCGCCAGGCGGGACTGCTCGCGCGTGGAGAACACGCTGGCCTGGCCGTCGGGCTCGAAGCCCTGGACGATCTCGTGGGCGCGCTCGCGCAGGGCCTGTACCGGGCCTGCATCCTTGAAGCCGGGCAGCACCAGGTAGCCGTCGCGCTGCCACGCGGCTCGCTGCTCGGCACTCAGGAGGCGGTCCATCGCCGCATTGTCGGGCCTTCGGCGGCTCTTGGGCCCCCAGCCGCGACCCGGGTGCAGCCGCGGCGCTATGCTTGCGCGCTTGCCTCAGGAGGAGTTTCCACCCCATGGCCCCTGATACGCCCGCTGGTGCGCGTCACATCCGGCTCACCTCGCACCCCGGCCAGGGGCCGGGCGGCGCCCCGCCGATCCAGTGGGGGGCGGCCGACCCGCTCGTGCGCGGGCCGGTCGTGGGCACCACCATGCACCGCGGCCAGCGCAACGTCGTGGGCACGCACAGCGGCAGCTACGGCGTGTACCGCGCGCTGGCGGTGGCCGCGGGCAACCTCGTGCGCGGCCACCGCGCCGACCTCACCAATACCGCGCCCACCGATGCCATCGGCCCGTACCCGCAGTGGGGCCAGGCCGAGAAGATCGTCTCGATCGACCCGTGGGG
>CAILKA010000482.1 GCA_903834645.1 uncultured beta proteobacterium | reverse complement strand
GCTCCGGCGAAGCAATGTCGCTGAGGTCTCGAAACGCACGGGTGAGTTGGTCAATGAGTTGGCCGTTGGCCCCGTGCTCCTCGAAGCACGTCTTCCACTGCCGCACCTCGCCCCAGACCCGGCGCATGATGCCCACCGCCGTCGGGCGCTCTGGCACGAAGGCGGCATAGTGGCTCAAGGCGTTGTTCAGGGTGGCGAGCTTGCCCTGTTCCCCCACCCCCAGGTGGAGCCGACGCTCGCTGGCCAAGGCGGGTCGCGGCACCACGTCGTACAGCGGACTCAGCACCCACCCACCCAGCCGCGGGTCGCGCACGAAGCCGTGGTTGCGCAGGTGGTCGTCGTCGTTGTTGACGAAAATGTTGAGCACCATGCGCGCAAACAGCTCCTCGGCGTTGGGCCGCACTGCCGAGGGATGGACGTACCGGCGGATGGCGCGGCCCAGGTCCGAATAGGCCTTGTCGGGCGATTCGAGCTCGCTGCAAGCCACCAGCGTGAGACCGCTGACGAAGGGGAGCCGCCCTTCCACCCGACCGTCACCGGGGCGGGTGTCCTGCGATGCGCCTTCCGGCAAGGGCCCGCCCGCATGGACCCAGTAGCGGTCGAACCGGCGGATGAACATCACCGGTCGACCACCCAGGTCCAGGTAGCGCACCTCGGGCACGGTCAGACCGCAGCGGCGAGCCAGCTCCAAGGTGCAGGTTTCAGCCCGCGCGACGTCGAACGTGTCGCCCTTCGCCGGAAATTTGGCTAGCCACAGCGCACCCTCGTCGTCACGCACGGTGGCTTTGGGCCGAGCACCGCCAGCCAATGGCCCTGCGCCCAGGAAATTTTCGAGGTTCGCCGGGACGTGGGCGCCGTTCTCGACGGCCTCTGCCGCCTGGAGCACGTACTGCAGCGAGTGCATGTCGCTGGCGGACGGCGAATCGGGGCTGGTGCGCGCCTCCCGCACGTCCAGTGCGCCCACGCGGTCGCCTCCGGCGTGCAGCAGGTACTGCACCTCCAGCAGGCTGTTGGCCGGCGCCTTCAGGCGCGCCTCGATGACCCGGCGTCCCCATGCGTCGGGGGCGGCGTCGCGAATGCCACCGAACTCACCCAGCCCGTTGACTGGGAAGAGCGCCTTGCCCTTGATGCCCTGTCGGTCTTCGAAGGCCAGGCTCACGGGGTCCAGCTCGAAGGCCTCCTTGCGCTCCAGATACCCCTTGCCGTAGGCGAACTCGCTTGCGAGCTCGCGGTTCTGAATGTTCGCGCCGTTGGTTTCCGTCAGGCCCAGGATGCCTGAGGGCACGAATCGATGGCCTTCGGCCTGCCCGATGTGGCTGAAGACGTAGACCTCGGACTCCTTGCGAGCCATCAGAAGTCCAGACGCTCCAGCTCGGTCTTGCTCAAGGTGCGGACACGCTGGGTGGTCTCGCGCGCGGCCAGCACTTGCAGCGAAGGGTCGTCCTCCTTCAGCAGCGACAGCAGGCTGACGCCAGGCGCAATGGCTTCCAAGTACCGCAGGATTTGCGCCTGGGTGCGGCTGAGGTCCCCCTTCTCGAGCAGCACGGCCGTGGAGCGGGAGAGCCCGGCCCGCGTGGCGGCGTCGGCTTGCCGAATCCGCCGGGCCATGCGCAGGCGCGCCAGCTTCTCACCGAGCTGGCGGGCCTCGTCCAGGCGCTCTGGGGTCATCAGGGGGTGTTCGTTGCGCTTCATGACTGCAACCCCAGTCTCAAAAGCTTTAGAGACCGCGATTGAAGACATTTTGAAGATCGACAATCGGTATGTCAAGTGTGCAATCAAGGTCACTAAGCTGTTTGTGTATGCGATTGAGGACATAAGCGGTCGACCACCGACCGCGGGCCGCATGTGAGCGATGGCTTGGTGCTGCGGGGAACCATCGACAGCGATCCCGACCAGGACCATCGTGTACCGATGCTCGTCATCGATGGCCGTGAATTCTCGTGGGACGACTTCGGTCGCATGGTGGCGACCTTTGAGGGCTGGCAGTTCAAGCTGGAGTTTCGCGATCGCAGCGAAGAGGTCTGACCCGGCCGATCGCCTGAGACTGGGGATCCGGCCGCACTGCCTTAGCCGGGACGGGGCGCCGCAAGCTCTGCACGAAAGGTAAGCCTTCTCCGGCTCGACCGCTGCGCGCGAAATCGATTCGAGTCACTCAAGAACGTTGTTCGCAGGCGTCTATTGCGCAAAATCGTTCGCGAGGCGGTCGGGTTCAGGATTCGTCAGGCTTGTCGGCCGCTTTGCTCTTTGGACCTGGCTCGAAAGACCGATGAACCGCCTCGACGACGGCAGCCCAGAGTGCGGGATCGTCAAGCACCGGAAGCTCCCTTCGCAGCGCCCCGCTGAGTTCCTTGATGCGATCGAGCATGGTCGGGCCTGTGGGTGCGGTCGGGGAGGTTGATGGAACGCGCCAGGATCGACCAAGTGTGGCAGCGGACACCGTTGCGTGAGAGTGCCACTCGATTTGTTCCCTTGGCCGCCCTCCCGCGCGGTGACGATCTCCTGCTGACCGAGGCGGGGGTGCTTCACAAGCCAGTGATGTGGCCGCATCCCCTATCCTTGCAGTCCGAAACTTCCTCTCATCACCCAGGAAATTCCAGGAGGAGTGACGATGATGGTACCGATCTCTCATGCATGGAGGCTGGCAACGGTTGGCCTCCTGGCTTTGATCGTGGCTTGTGGCGGCGGTTCGGACGCGACCTCGCCGGCAACCCCTCAAGGTGTGGCTTGCGACCCGCGTGTGGGTATCTACGCAACCGCCACCCAAGGCAGCCCGAGTGCGGCGTCCAATGCGGCGGTGGCTGACGTCGTGCGCAAGCTGCAGCAGTCCACGGGGCTGGGCTTCGTGCCGGTCAACAAGGTCAGCGGCGCGGAGGAAGCCGGCTCGGTGCACTACCAGGTCTTCTACTTCGTGGACACCCTTACCTATCGGCTCGTGGACTCGGAGACGGCCGTGGTGCTCAAGGCGGGCTCCGCGCCCAACTCCGTCGATGAGTTCCTGGCCTTCCTCCAGTCCGATGTGCGCAGGGCGATCGACACCCATGACCAGGCCTTGACGGGGTCGGGCGTGCCCGCCGAGGTGGCCGCCGGGGCCTGCGTCGACCTCAAGTACTCGGTCAATTCCACCCAGGGTCGCGTGGTGGCACGCAGCAATGTCGGCATCCTGGCCGGCACCGCACAGGCGGATGGCTCCAGCACGTTTCGGGTGAGCGGTGGAACGGTCGAGGCCTTGAGGCTGGCTATTCCCGCCCAAGCCGTGCCAGGCGCCTACGCCGTGAGCGTGCAGGGGGTTTGCCGGTATGCGCCCTCCAAGGTCATCGCCAACCTGTCATCGTTGCCTGTGCAGGTCAAGGCCGCTTCGACAAGCGCGGTCTCGATCGTGGACGATTTCGCGAACCTCGACGGTGGCCCGCATCACGCGTTCGCCCTGGAAGCCGGCGGGTGGAGCCTGGGCATCCGGTCGCAATCGGGAGACCCCTCCGTGTTCCTCAGCGGCAAGGCGTCGGTCACGTTTGGCAGCCGCAGCGGAGCCACCGTCACGCGCGCCTCGATCGTGGCGCATGACAGTTGCTCGAGCGCCGGTTGCACGACGGTGACGATCGAAGGATTCGATGCTCAGGGAGTGGCTCGCAGCGTCAAGGTGGAGTCTGCTGACGGCAAGCGCATCACGGTGGACTCGGCCGAACAGGGCTTCTCCAAGGTCACCCAGCTGCGTTTGTCTTCCCTGGAGGCAAGCTTTTCCCAGTTGCGTGCCACCGGCACGGTCGCGCCTGCGGCCTGCACGCTCTGAAGCGCTGGCTGTGACGGACACTCCATGAAGCTCTCGCTCTGGCTTACGACGTGGGTACTGGCCGCCACTGCCGCCGCCGCCAGCGGCGCGATCACTGACATCCAGTGGTCCGGCGACGGCCGTTTCCGGCACGAGGCGCGTGTGCAGGCCGGCAAGTTCATCGAGCTCTGCGGCAAGCTCCCGCAGGGCTCGGCCGTGCGGTGGAAGTTTGAAAGCTCCGCGCCGCTGGACTTCAACATCCACTATCACGTGGGCAAGGACGTCGTCTATCCCGCCAGGTTGACCCAGGTGGCGGCCGCGGAGGACGCGCTGACCGTTGCGGCGCCCCAGGATTACTGCTGGATGTGGACCAACAAGGGCGCAGAGGCGGTCAGGCTGACTGTCGAGTTGAGGCGCTGAAGGGCCAACCCAGCACTTCGGCAAGCCTGCCGACTACCCACCGGGCCTGGCGGGCAGAGACGGGCGACGCGCCCTCCAGCAACCCGCTCTGGATTCACTCGAGCACGTACTCGGGGACGACGATCTGGCTGTCTTCGCTCATGGCGCAGGGGGAGGTCGTCAATCAGCCTTCACCCCGGCCGCGCGCACGACGCGGCCCCACTTGTCGAACTCGGCCTGGAAGAACTCCGCGAACTGTGCGGGCGTGCCGCCCCGCACCACGGCACCCGATCCGGTGAGGGTCTCGCGCAGATCCTTTTCCTTGAGCGCTTCGTTCACGGCGCGCGAGAGCTGCTCGACCACCGCACGCGGCGTGCCGGCTGGAGC
>CAILKA010000481.1 GCA_903834645.1 uncultured beta proteobacterium | reverse complement strand
CCCTTGTTGCTGACGCGGGCATAGGTGCCGTACAGGGCGGTACGCTTGGACATGTTCTGCACGAAGCCGACAGCCATTTGCGTGGCGTCGTTCGCGGCGATCGAGCCCGTGGCGTCAGCCTTGGTGTAGGCGCCGCGGATCTCGGTCGCACCCATCGGGTAGGAGAAGCCGATGAGCATGTTCTTCTGGCCACGGCCGGTCGTGTCGACCTTGTTGTACTGGGCCATCAGGGTCGGCGCGCCGAGCTTGTACGAGCCGCCGAAGCTCACATGCTTGTAGGCACCGATGGTCGTCGTGTCGGTCTTGCCGTAGGAGAAGGCGACGTTCATCGGGCCGGCGCCGTAGCCGAGGCGGAAGCCCTTGTAGTCGTTCGTCGCGAGGCCTTCACCGGCAGCGACCATGGCTTGACCGTACAGGCCGCCCAGCCCGCCCGGCAGGAAGTAGCCGATCGAGTTGTTGGCGCGCACGTAGGTGGTGGAGCCCGTGCCCAGGGCAGTCTGCACCACGTTCAGGTAGGAGCCCACGCCGTTCGTGCCGAACGGATCGAACACGGTGGAGTTCCAGAAGGAGGGGGTGTAGTCGCGGCCGGCGCGGATTTCACCGAAGCCGCCGGAGAGCGACACGGTCTGGCGACGCTGCCAGGTCTGGCCGCCGGACGTGCCGGTGTCAGCCGAAATCGAGCCTTCGTACCAGAACGACGCACGCATGCCGCCGCCGAGGTCTTCCACGCCACGGAAGCCCAGGCGCGAGCTGTTGTAGCCGTCAGTGGCCAGTTGTTGCTGCGACACACCGCCTGCGCTGAGGTTGCGGGCCGACACGTCGACGATGCCGAACAGCGTAACGGAGGACTGGGCCGAGGCGGCACCCACGAACGCGGTCAGCGCGGCGAGGGCGAGCAGAGACTTCTTCATTGCAATGATCTCCTAGGTTGCACAAGACATCCCGATCGAGGTTCTACCCGGGACACCCGGAGGGATGCCGATCAGGCCAACCTCCTACAGCGGAAGCTACCCGTATTGCACCAGAGCCCAGCCGGGCGTGCCAAGCGCAGGGGTTGAAAAGACCCCGCCCTGTTGTCTGGCAACAACGCCGCGGGCATCCGCTACAGTGCCCCCAGCCATGAACACCACGGACCGCGTGCTGACTTGCCTGGATGAGGCGCTGCGAACGATCGGCGGCGGCTCACATGCCGGGCGCCCCCGGCCGCGCCCGGCCGCCTCCGAGGCTGCGCCGGCGGCCCTGTCAGATGCCGAGCGCCGCCTGTCGGGGGCGCTGATGCGCGTGAACCATGTCGGGGAGGTGTGCGCGCAGGCCCTCTATCAGGCGCAGGCCCTGACCGCGCGCGAGCCCGCATTGCGCGCCCAGCTGCAGCAGGCGGCGCGCGAAGAGGCGGACCACCTGGCCTGGACGCAAAGCCGGCTGCGCGAGCTGGGAGACCGCCCGAGTCTGCTCAACCCGATCTGGTATGCGGGGTCCTTCGCGATCGGCCTGGCGGCTGGGCGCCTGGGCGACGCGGCCAGCCTGGGCTTCGTCGTGGAGACCGAGCGTCAGGTCGAGCAGCATCTGGCCAGCCACCTGGAGCGGCTGCCCGCCTCGGACCTCGCCTCGCGCGCGATCGTCGAGGAGATGAAAGCCGACGAAGCGCGTCACGCCGATACGGCACTGGCTGCCGGCGCCGCACCGATGCCGGCACCCGCGCGCTGGCTCATGCGCGCGGCGGCCAGGATGATGACGACCACGGCCCACGTGATCTGAACAGGCGCGGTGCTGGCCGGGTCAGGCCTCGATGATCTCGTGGCTCGTCGTGATCTCGGCCGTCTTGCCCAGCATGATCGTGGCTGAACAGTAGCGCTCGTGCGAGAGCTCGATGGCGCGCGCCACTGCCGCCGGCGGCAGACCACGCCCGCTGACGACGAAATGCAGGTGGATGCGCGTGAACACCTTCGGGTCCTGCGGGGCCCGTTCAGCCTGCAGCTTCAATTGGCAACCACTGACCGCATGCCGGCCGCGCTTGAGGATCAGCACCACGTCGTAGGCCGTGCAGCCGCCCGCGCCAGCCAGCAGCGTCTCCATGGGCCGGGGCGCGAGGTTGCGCCCGCCGCCGTCGGGGGCTCCGTCCATCGCCAGCACATGACCGCTGCCGGTCTCCGCCATGAAGGCCATGCCGGCCGACGCCACCCAGTGAACGGTGCATTCCATGCTCAACGGTGGTGCGCCGACGCACCACGAGGATGAAGGATCGCCGGATTGTGCCTCCATCGGCCTGGCACGAGTCGTGCTTTATTCGAGCGTGTGCGCAGGGTCTGGTGTGTGCTGCAGTGCAGCATGCCGATGCTAGACTCGTTGGCAATGACGGTTGTCTCCTCCACCTCCTGAAATGGGTGGTTAGACCCGGGGCCCCACGGCCCCGGGTTCTTTTTCGAGCGACCAGGGCCGCCCTACGATCTCGCCGCACCGACCATGTCCGCCCACGACTTCGCGCGCTCTGCGCAGGACTATTTGAAGAAGATCTTGACGGCGCGCGTGTACGACGTGGCCGTCGAGACCGCACTGGAGCCGGCGCGCACCCTGTCCGGGCGCCTGGGTAACCAGGTGCTGCTCAAGCGCGAGGACCAGCAGCCCGTCTTCAGCTTCAAGCTGCGCGGCGCCTACAACAAGATGGCGCACCTGCCAGCCGAGTTGCTGGCGCGCGGCGTCATCTGCGCCTCCGCGGGCAACCATGCGCAGGGTGTGGCGTTGGCCGCGCGCCGCCTGGGGTGCCGGGCCCGCATCGTCATGCCCGTCACGACGCCGAGGGTGAAGATCGACGCGGTGCACGCGCTGGGCGGGGAGGTCGTGCTGCACGGAGACAGCTACTCCGATGCCTACCAGCACGCGCTCGTCCTGCAGGGCGAGCAGGGTCTGACCTTCGTGCACCCCTTCGACGACCCGGACGTGATCGCCGGGCAGGGAACGGTGGCGATGGAGATCCTGCGCCAGCACCAGGGGCCGATCGACGCGGTCTTCGTGGCCGTTGGCGGAGGGGGCCTGATTGCGGGGGTGGCCGCCTACGTGAAGGCCGTGCGGCCGGAGATCCAGGTGATCGGCGTGCAGACGGTGGACTCCGACGCCATGGTGCGCTCAGTGCGCAGCGGCGAGCGCGTGACGCTGCACGACGTGGGGCTGTTTTCCGACGGTACGGCCGTCAAGCAGGTGGGGGTGGAGACGCTGCGGCTCGCGCGCGAGCTCGTGGACGACTTCGTGACGGTGGACACCGACGAGGTCTGCGCTGCCATCAAGGATGTTTTCCAGGACACGCGCAGCATCCTGGAGCCCGCCGGGGCGCTCGGCGTGGCAGCCATCAAGCAGCACGTGCAGTCGCACGGCCTCAAGGGCCGCACCTTCGTGACCATCACGTGCGGTGCCAACATGAACTTCGACCGCTTGCGCTTCGTCGCCGAGCGCGCGGAGTTCGGTGAGAAGCGCGAGGCCCTGTACGCGGTGACGATTCCTGAGGAGCGGGGCTCGTTCAGGCGCTTTTGCGAACTCATCGGCGCATCGGGCTCGCGCCAGGTCACCGAGTTCAACTACCGCATCTCCGACCCGAAGGTGGCCCATGTGTTCGTGGGCCTGTCGATCACACGCGCCGAAGAAGCGGCGCACATCGCGCGCACCTTCGAGCAGCATGGATTTGCCACCGTCGACCTGAGCGACGACGAACTCGCCAAGGAGCATGTTCGTCACATGGTGGGTGGGCGCAGCGAGCTTGCGCGCGAGGAGCGGATCTTTCGCTTCGTCTTTCCCGAACGCCCCGGCGCGCTGCTGCGCTTCCTGTCGGCCCTGCACCCGGACTGGAACATCAGCCTGTTTCACTATCGCAACCAGGGTGCCGACTACGGCCGCATCCTCGTGGGCCTGCAGGTCCCGGCCCGTGACGAGGAGGCCTTCGCCCGCTTCCTGGAGGCCCTGGACTACCCGTGCGTCGAGGAGACGGGCAGCCCCGTCCACTCCCTCTTCCTGCGCTGAAAGACGCGGTG
>CAILKA010000480.1 GCA_903834645.1 uncultured beta proteobacterium | reverse complement strand
GTCTCGATGGCCGGTGGATATGGGCGCGACCTGGCCCGGACCGTGGCGATCCAGCGGCGCACGCTCGAGCTGGCCAGCGAATCGTGGCGGGCGTGGCGGGCGCGTCAATCGCCGGCGGCACAATGCGGGGCATGAGCGAGCCCACCCCCGACAGCACCGCCGCAGTGGACGCGGCCATCACCTCGCGCCGCTCCGTGCGTGCCTTCCTGCCCGACCCCGTGCCGCGCGAGACGATCGAACGCATCCTCGAGGTCGCCGCGCGTGCGCCTTCGGGCACCAACACCCAGCCCTGGCAGGTGGTGGTGCTCACGGGCGAGGCCAAGTCGGCGCTCACGCAGAAGATCGTGGCGGCTTACGACGATCCTGCGCAGCGCGCCACGCACACGGACGAATACGCCTACTACCCGACCGAGTGGCGCAGCCCCTACATCGACCGTCGGCGCAAGGTCGGGTGGGACCTGTACGGCTTGCTGGGCATCGGCAAGGCCGACAAGGCCGCCATGCATGCGCAGCATGGCCGCAACTACGCCTTCTTCGACGCCCCGGTGGGGCTGATCTTCACGATCGACCGCGTCCTGCAGCAAGGCAGCTGGCTCGACTACGGCATGTTCCTGCAAAGCGTGATGGTGGCCGCGCGCGGGCGCGGCCTGGACACCTGCCCGCAGCAGGCCTTTGCGCAGTACCACCGCATCATCGAGGAGCAGCTGCAGTTGCCGCCCGAGCGCATGGTCGTGTGCGGGATGTCGCTGGGGTGGGCCGATCCGGCTGCGCGGGTCAACGCCCTGCACACCGAGCGCGCGCCGGTGGCCGAGTTCGCACGCTTCCTGGAGTGAGCACAGCCATGGCCGATGCGATGTCGAGCCGCGCGAGCGCGGGCGGTCCGGGTGAAGGGCGGCCCCGCGTGCTCATCGCGCGCGCAGTCTTCCCGCAGGTGGTGCAGCGCCTACGCGCGCACTTCGAGGTCGAGGACAACCCCGACGACACGGTCTACACCCGTGCCGAGCTGATCGAACGGCTGCGCGGCAAGGCCGGGGCGCTGACCACCGGCAGCGAGCGCATCGACGCCGAGGTGCTCGACGCCAACCCGCAGCTGCGCGTGGTGGCCAACATGGCGGTGGGCTACAACAACTTCGACATCCCGGCCTGCAACGCCCGGGGCGTGCTGGCCACCAACACGCCCGACGTGCTCACCGAGACAACCGCCGACTTTGGATTTGCGCTGATGATGGCCGCGGCGCGCCGCATCGCCGAGAGCGAACACTTCTTACGCAGCGGCCAGTGGTCGCGCTGGTCCTACGACATGTACACCGGCAGCGACGTCCACGGCGCCACGCTCGGCATCCTCGGCATGGGCCGCATCGGCCAGGCGATCGCCCGGCGCGGGGCGCTGGGCTTCGGCATGCGCGTGATCTATCACAACCGCAGCCGGCTGGCCCCCGAGCTCGAGGCACCGCTCGGGGCGCGCCACGTGGACAAGGCGACGCTGCTGCGCGAATCGGATCACCTGGTGCTGGTGCTGCCGTATTCGGCGCAGAGCCACCACGCGATCGGCGCGGCCGAGCTCGCACAGATGAAGCCCACGGCCACGCTGACCAACGTCGCGCGCGGCGGCATCGTCGACGACGCGGCGCTTGCGCAGGCGCTGCGCGAGCGGCGTATCGCGGCGGCGGCACTCGACGTCTTCGAGGGCGAGCCGTCGGTCCATCCTGGCCTGCTCGAGGTGCCCAACGTCGTGCTCACGCCGCACATCGCGAGCGCCACCGTGGCCACCCGCCGTGCGATGGCCGAGCTCGCGGCCGATAACCTCATCGCCGCGCTCACGGCAGGCGCGCCGCCCACGCCGATCAACCCCGAGGTGTTGGGCCGGCCCCGCTGACGGGCCGCCTCGCTTGCCCATGCCTGAACTGCTGTTGCCCGTGCTGGGCTTGCTGGCCTTGCTGGGCCTGGGTGCGCTGGCGGTGCTCGCCTGGCGCCTGCGCCGCGACGCGACCGCTGAGGCGGCCGGCGGCCAGCTGCGCGAGGCCCTGGAGCGCATCGAGCGCGAACTGCGCGACGAGCTCGGCCGCCAGGGGCAGGCGAGCCGCGCTGACCTGGCCTCGCTGCAGCAACTGCTGCTGGCGCAGGTGAGCCAGGCCACGCGCACGCACAACGAGCAGATCGACACGCTGCGCACCCAGGTGGCGCTCACGCAGGCAGGCGTGGCGCAGTCGCTCACGCAGGCCACGCAGGCCCTGTCGCAGCAGGGGCAGGCCGCGCGCGAAGCCCAGGATGCGGCGCTGCGCGCCTTTTCCACCGAGATGGCCGCGCGGCTGCAGGGGCTGGCCGAGGGCAACCGGCAGCAGCTCACCGAGGTGCGTGAGGGCGTGCAGTCGCGCCTGGTCGCGCTGCAGGAGGGCAACGAGCGCAAGCTCGAGCAGATGCGAGCCACGGTGGACGAGAAGCTGCACGCGACGCTCGAGCAGCGCCTGGGCGAGAGCTTCCGGCAGGTGGCCGAGCGGCTCGAGCAGGTACACAAGGGGCTGGGGGAGATGCAGGGCCTGGCACGCGACGTGGGCTCGCTCAACCGTGTGCTCACCAACGTGAAGACGCGCGGCATCTTCGGCGAGGTGCAGCTGGCTGCGCTGCTCGAGCAGGTCTTCACGCCGGAGCAGTACGGGGCCAACGTCGAGACCGTGCCCGGCAGCGGAGCCCGGGTGGAGTTCGCCGTGCGCCTGCCCGGCCGGGGCGATGCCGGCTCGCCGGTGTGGCTGCCCATCGACGCGAAGTTTCCGCGCGAGGACTACGAGAGGCTGCTCGATGCCCAGGAGCGCGCCGACCCCGCGGGGGTGGAGGCGGCCTCGCGCGCCCTCGAGACGCGCCTGAATGCAGAGGCGCGCACGATCCGGGAGAAGTACCTCGCGGCGCCGCACACCACCGACTTCGCGATCCTCTTCCTGCCCACCGAGAGCCTGTACGCCGAGGCGCTGCGGCGCCCCGGGCTCGTGCAGGCGCTGCAGCGCGATCACCGGGTCGCGCTCACCGGGCCGACGACGCTGCTGGCGACGCTGTCGAGCCTGCAGATGGGCTTTCGCACGCTCGCGCTGGAAAAGCGCAGCGCCGAGGTCTGGCAGGTGCTCGGCGCCGTCAAGACCGAGTTCGCGAAGTTCGGCGAGGTGCTGGCCAAGACGCGCAAGAAGCTTGCCGAGGCCGCGAGCACGATCGATGCCGCCGAGGTGCGCACGCGCGCCATGACACGCCAGCTGCGCGCCGTGGAGGCGCTGCCGGAGACGCAGGCCGCCACGCTGCTGCCCGGGCTGGCCGATGCCGGAGCCTCGGTCGACGAGGCCGATGCTCCCGGCGACGCACTCGCGGAGCGGGCCCCGGGTGCCTGAGCGCATCCAGCCCGCGGAGGCCGGCGCCGCGGGCACGGCAGCGGGCCGGATCGACCTGCGTGTGCTGCGTGCCCTGATCGTGGGTCAGCTGGGCGTGCACGCACCCATGGCGGGGCTGCGGATGGCCGCCGCGCTGCAGGCGCTGCGCGAAGGCCACGGACCCTGGACGGTCGGCTTGCTGCTCGCCCTCTTCGCGGCGGCCGCCGTGCTGCTGGCGATGCACTCGGGGCGCATGGCCGACCGCCACGGCTACCACCGGCCCGTGTACCTGTCGGTGGTGATGGTCTCCATCGCGGGCGGCCTGGCCGTGCTCTCCACCTTCCTGGACGGCTGGCCACACCTCGGGCTCTTGTGTGTGGCAGCGATGCTCGCAGGCGGCGGTGCCAACATGGGGATGCTGGCCATCCAGCACACGGCCGGCGCCGAGGCGCGCGACAGCACCGAGCGGGTGCGGGTCTTCAGCTGGCTGGGCGTGGCGCCTTCGTTTTCCAACGTCGTCGGGCCGGTGGCCGCGGGCTTCATGATCGACCTGGGCGGGTTCGCCTGGGCCTACGCGCTGATGGCCGCGATGCCGCTGCTCACGTTGCTGTGCGCCCGCCAGGTGCCCAGGCGCGAGGTGTGCGCGCCAGCCGGGGCGGCTGCGCGTCGTCCGGCCTGGACGCTGCTGCAGGTGCCAGGGCTGCGGCGCCTGCTGCTGGTGAGCTGGGTGATCTCGATGGGCTGGGACGTCCATGCCTTTGCCGTGCCCATCATCGGCCACGACCGGGGCCTGACTGCTTCCACGATCGGGTTGATCGTGGGCACCTTCACGTTGAGCGTGACGCTCGTGCGCCTGGCCATTCCCGCCATCGCGCACCGCGTACGCGAAGTCACGGCGGTGAGCGCTTCTATGGTGGGCACCGGGCTCGTCTTCGCGGTGTACCCGTTCGCCGAGTCGGCCTGGGCGATGGGGGCGCTGTCGGCGCTGCTGGGCATCACGCTGGGCTCCTCGCAGCCGATGGTGCTTTCCACGCTGCACCACCTCACGCCCCAGGATCGGCACGGCGAGGCGCTGGCGTTTCGCTCGATGGCGATCAACCTGTCGAGCACCGCGATGCCGCTGGCTTTCGGGGTGGCGGGCACGGTGGTGGGTCCGGCGCTGCTCTTCTGGATCGTGGGGGTGAGCCACGGCGCGGGCGCATGGCTGGCGGCCGGCCTGCAGGAGCCGCGCGGCACCCCGCGTGACGAGCGGGGCAGCTCGGGCTAGAAGCGTATCCCGCCGGTACCCGGACCCGGGTCGGTGGCAGGAGCCGGTTGGGGCCGTGGCAAGGCCTGCGAGGCGGCCGGCGCAGCCGCAACCGCCGCCGTGCGCGGCACGAGCGGGGTGGCGGGGGCCGGTTGCCAGCCGGCAGGCAGCGCGCGGGTGCGTGGGTAGCCAGCGCTGTCGAGCCAGCCCTGCCAATCCTGCTCCTGGAATCCGCTCACGGCCTGGCGCCCGATCGTGGCCGCCGGCACGAGCCGACCGCCCGTGAGCTCCTGGAGTCGCCGGACATCTTCCTCGGTGCTTACGCGCCTTTCGGTGTAGGGAACGCCCCGGCGCTGGAGCAGCCGGCGCGCCTCCTCGCAGGGCGGGCAGCCTTCGGCCGCGTAGAACGTGACGGGAAAGCGCGTGGCCGCCTGGCGCAGTGTGGCTGGCCAGTCGGCCATCGCGCGGGCGTCCACCCCCGAGGCCGAGCCCGCAGGCCTGGAGGCTGTGGATCCCAGCGGTGCGCCCGTGGCGCCCGGGGGAGGGCGGTCGGTGTAGGTCACCCGGCCATCCGGGCCGACGATCCGGTAGAGCGTCTGGGCCGGTGCCGCTGCGGCGAGAAGCACCGCCAGCGCGCCGATCAGGCAGGACGTGCGCCGCGCGTGCATGGTCTTCCTGCCTGGATGGTGCTCAGCCCAGCCCCTGGTGGCGCAGCAGTGCATCGAGCGTGGGGGCCCGCCCCCTGAAGGCCTCGAAGCTGGCCATCGCCGGGCGGCTGCCGCCGGCTTCCAGGATCTCGCGCCGGTAGCGCCGGCCCGTGGCTTCATCCAGAACGCCAGTCTCCTCGAAGGCCGCAAAGGCGTCGGCGCTGAGCACCTCGGCCCACTTGTAGCTGTAGTAGCCCGCTGCGTACCCTCCGGCGAAGATGTGCGCAAAGGCGTGCGGGATGCGCACGAAAGGGGCGGCAGGCACCACCGACACCTCGGCGCGCACCTCATCCGAAATGCGCTGCAGGTGCTGCGCACTGCCGTGCTCGGTGTGCAGCCGCATGTCGAGCAGCCCGAACTCGATCTGGCGCAGCATCGCCAGCGCACTGTGGAAGTTGCGCGCGGCCACCATCCGGTCAAAGAGTGCGCGCGGCAGCGGCTCGCCCGTGTCCACGTGCGCTGTCATGCGCCGCAGCACGTCCCATTCCCAGGCGAAGTTCTCCATGAACTGGCTGGGCAGCTCCACCGCGTCCCACTCCACGCCACCCACGCCCGACACGGCGAGCTCCTGCACCTGCGTCAACAGGTGATGCAACCCGTGGCCGAACTCGTGGAAGAGCGTGATGACGTCGCGGTGCGACAGCAATGCCGGCCGCTCGCCCTGCGGCGAGGCGAAGTTGCACACCAGGTACGCCACGGGCAGCTGCAGCGCGCCGCTGCGATCCGGGCGGGCCCAGCGGCTGCGTGCGGGCGACATCCACGCGCCCGGCTGCTTGCCGGGCCTGGCGTGCAGATCCAGGAAGAAGCGTGCGAGCGTGCGCGAGGGTTGGTTGCGCGGCGCGATGCGGTAGACCTGCACCGACTCGTGCCAGGTGGGCGCCACATCAGCCTCGATGGCGATGTCGAAGAGCGTCTCGCAGATGTGGAACAGGCCGTGCAGCACGCGCGGCAGCGTGAAGTAGGCCTTCAGCTCCGTCTCGCTGAAGGCGTAGCGCGCCTCCTTGAGCCGCTCGGCAGCGAAGGGCAGGTCCCAGGGCTCGAGCCGGGGCAGGCCGAGCTCGGCGCGCGCGAAGGCCTCGAGCTCGGTGATGTCGCGCAGCGCCTGCGGGCGCGCCCGGCGCGCGAGGTCGCGCAGGAACTCGAGCACCTCGGTGGCCGAGGGCGCCATCTTGGGCACGAGAGACAGCTCGGCGTAGTTCGGGTGGCCCAGCAGCGCCGCCTCCTCCTCGCGCAGCGCGAGCAGTTCGGCGATGAGCGCCGAGTTGTCCAGAGAGGGGTCTGCCAGATCGCTCGCGCGGGTGACGTAGGCCGTGTACAGACGCTCGCGCAGATTGCGGTCCCGCAGGTGCTGCATCGCCGGCACGTAGCTCGGTGCGTGCAGCGTCAGCCTGGCGCCGCTCACGCCCGCACGCTCGGCGGCGGCTCGCGCAGCCGCTTGCGCATCCGGGGGCAGGCCGTCCAGTCGCTCGGGCTCGACGTCCAGTGCGAAGCGGTCGGTGGCGTCGAGCACGTGCTCGGAGAAGGCCTGCGCGATCTCGGCCTGGCGCTCACGGATCCTGGCGTAGCGCTCGCGAGCCGGTCCCTCGAGCGCAGCCCCGGACAGCACGAAGTCACGGATCGCGATGTCCAGCGCCCGGCGGCGCTCTGATGGCATCGGGTGCGCCGCCGCATCGGCAGTCGCAGCGATGGCCCGGTACTTGGCGTACAGCCGTCTGTCTGCGCCCAGCCGGGTGTGGAACTCCGTGACGGGCCCGAGCGCAGCGTTGAATGCCGCGCGCATGTCGGGTGTGTCGGCCACCGAGTTCAGGTGCTGCGCGACGTGCCAGGCGGAGCCCAGGCGCTCGGTGGCTACTTCGAGCACGGCCGACAGGGCGACCCAGTCGTCGGGCACCTCCGGACCGATGGCGCGCTCGAGCGCCGCATCGGCCTGCACGAGCAGGGCTTGCACGGCCGGCAGCACGTGCGAGGGCACGATGCGCTCGAAGGGGGGCAGGTCGGCCGCATCGAGCAACGGGTTGTCGGCGTGGGACGTTTCGAGGGTGTGCATGTCAGGAGCAGGCGCGTGGAGCCAGGCCGGCGTGCGAGCGTGCGCGCTCCGCCGCCTCCAGCGTGTTGAAGAGCAGCATCGTGATGGTCATCGGGCCGACGCCGCCGGGAACCGGCGTGATCCAGCCCGCGACCTCGCGCACGCCGGCGAAGTCGACGTCGCCGCACAGCGTGCCGTCCTCGCGCCGGTTGATGCCCACGTCAACCACGATGGCACCGGGCCGGACCATGTCTGCGCGCAGCGTGTCGCGCCGGCCCACCGCCACGACGACGATGTCGGCCGCCCGCGTATGGGCCCGCAGATCAGTGGTGCGGCTGTGGCAGATCGTGACCGTGGCCCCGGCATGCAGCAACAGCAGGGCCATCGGCTTGCCCACCGTGTTGCTGCGGCCGATCACCACGGCATGTCGGCCGGCCATCGGCTCGCCCGTGCTTTCGATGAGCTTCATGCAGCCGGCAGGCGTGGCGGGCCTCAGGCCCGGGAGCCCCGCCACGAGCGCACCGGCCGAGTGCACCGAAAACCCGTCGACATCCTTTTCGGTGGCAATGGCCTCGATCACGCGCTGGGCGTCCAGGTGCGCGGGCAGCGGCATCTGCACGAGGATGCCGTGGATGCCAGGGTCGGCATTGAGCGCAGCGAT
The DNA here is from genome assembly GCA_903834645.1 of uncultured beta proteobacterium. Taxonomy (GTDB): domain Bacteria; phylum Pseudomonadota; class Gammaproteobacteria; order Burkholderiales; family Burkholderiaceae_C; genus Rubrivivax. The sequence continues at coordinate 3,956 of CAILKA010000480.1, read as the reverse complement.
GCGGGCCAGGAGCGCGTCCTGCGAGAGGCTTGCGTCGTAGCGCTCGAGCACCGAGTGCAGACCCACCTCCTCGCACGCACGCACCTTGTTGCGCACGTAGACGGCGCTGGCAGGATCGTCGCCCACGAGGATCACGGCAAGCCCCGCGCGGCAGCCTGAGGCCGACAGCGCGGCGGCTCGTTGTGCGAGACCCGTGCGCATCTGGCGAGACAGGGCTGCTCCGTCGATGAGCCGTGCAGTCATGGTCGTGTCTCCTGTCGGCCTGGCAGCGGCACCCGTGCCTCGAAGGGGTCGCCCGGCGCGGGCGCGTTCCGCGTGTGGCGGGCGCCTCTCAGGCCTTGGCAGTGGCGCCCAGCGCGATCTTGAGGAGGTCGGCCACCGTGTTGGCGTTGAGCTTTTCCATGATGTTGGCGCGGTGCGCCTCCACCGTCTTGATGCTGATGCCCAGGTCGTCGGCGATCTGCTTGTTCAGCCGGCCGGCGACGATGCGCTCGAGCACCTGCGCCTCGCGCGTGGTCAGGCGCGACAGCAGCGCATCGCGGCTGGCGGCTTCCTGGTGCTGCGTGAAAGACTGGCGCGCCTGCTCGAGCATCCGCTCCACCAGCGACAGCAGTTCTTCTTCCTTGAAGGGCTTCTCGATGAAGTCCATCGCCCCCTTCTTCATGGTCGTGACCGCCATCGGCACATCGCCGTGGCCCGTGATGAAGACCACCGGAAGCGGGCTCCTGCGCTCGATCAGGCGATCCTGCAGGTCCAGGCCGCTCATGCCCTCCATGCGGATGTCGGCGATCAGGCAGGCCACCTCACGCGCATCGAAGCGGGCGAGGAAGGACTCGGCGGAGTCGAAGCACTTGACGCGGTAGTCCTTGCCCTCGAGCAGCCATTGCAACGAGTCCCGCACGGCCTCGTCGTCGTCGACCACGTAGACGGTTCCTCGCTTGGGGATCAGGCTCATGACAGCGTGATGGTGGGGATGTTGGAGGAGGAGGGCCCGCCAGCCACGGCGCCCGGGGCGCCATCGTCCAGGCCGATCCTGACCAGGGGCAGCGTGAACGAGAAGGTGCATCCCGCCACGCTCGAGCCATTGTAGAGGTTCTGCGCCCGCATCCTGCCCTGGTGGGATTCGACGATCGAGCGGCACAGGTTGAGCCCGATCCCGAGTCCCTCGGCCTTGGTGGAGAAGAAGGCTTCGTACAGCCGCCCCACCACCTCCTCCTTCAGGCCCGGACCGGTGTCGGTGACGCTGAACTCGATCACCTCCCCCTCCTCGGGCGACTGGCGCGGCACCACGCGCAACTCGACGTGTCGGCGCGGGGCGGGCAGCTGCGCCGTATCGATCGCCTCGGCTGCATTCTTCAGCAGGTTGAGCAGCACCTGCTCGATGAGGATGGGGTCCATCATGACCATCGGCAGGCGCTGGGCGAGGTAGGTGCGGATGGCCACGTTGCGCCGGCGCAGCTCGATGCCAGCCAGGTCGACGGCCTCCTCGACCACGTTGCGCACCTCGGTGAGCTGGCGCTGCGGCTCGCTCTTTTTCACGAAGGCGCGGATGCGGTGGATGATCTGGCCGGCGCGCTCGGCCTGTCGTGCGGTCTTGGCCAGCGCGCTGCCCAGGTCTTCCTGTGAGATCGAGCCTGCCCGCAGCCGCGACAGCATCCCGTTGCAGTAGTTCGTGATGGCCGTCAGGGGCTGGTTGAGCTCGTGCGCGACGGTGGAGGCCATCTCGCCCATCGTCATCAGGCGGCTCGTGACGGCGGCCTTGGCCGCCTGCATCTCGGCCTGTGCCTCGGCACGGCGGCGCGCGCTGATGTCGGTGGCAATCAGCATCTGGGCCAGGCTGCCATCGGTCCACTGGAGGTAGCGCGAGCGCACCTCGAACCACTTGTCCAGGGCGGGCGCATAGACCTCGCGCAGGTCGCCGCCGGCGTCGGTGAGCTCCTGGGTGGGCAGGCCGGAGAGGTCGTCCACGCCTTCGTCGGGGCTGGCTGCAGGCGGGATGACCCCAGGCTGGCCGGCCAGCAGCCCATGCCCGCGGGCATCGGCGCCGAACCACAGCCGGTAAGAGCGGTTGGCGAAGAGCAGCTCGCCCTGCTGCACCGAGAGCACCGAAACCGAGGCGTCCAGACCCTCCAGCACGGTGGTGAAACGCTCGTGCGAGGCGGCGAGCTGGTCGCGGATGCGCTTGGCCTCGGTGATGTTGGTCACGGAGGTCATCCAGCCGGTCTGCTGGCCCTTGGGGTCGATGAGGGGCGAGACGTACATGCGCACGTCGAAGAGCCGCCCGTCCTTGCGCATGAGTTGCACCTCGATGCCGCCGGCGGGGTTGCGGCCCTGCATCTCCTGCTGCAGCAGCCGGTGGTTCTCCTCGATCCGGTCGTGCGGCCAGTAGGGGTAGGGCGGCAGCGAGCCGACGAGCTCGGCCTCGGAAAAGCCGCTCATCTGGCAGAAGGCGGCATTGACATAGGTGACTCGGCCCTCGAGGTCGAGCGCGCGCATGCCCGTGACCATCGAGTTCTCCATCGCGCGGCGGAACTGGGTCTCCTGCAGCAGCGCACGCTGGATCTGCGAGCGACGTCGCATGTGGCGTGCCGTGCCCACCAGCATCCAGACGGTGAGGAGCGCCATCGCCACGACCATCCAGAACAGCGTGTTGCCCACCAGGCCGAGCGAGGTGCGCCAGCCTTCGCCCCGCAGCTGCAGGCCGTTGAAGGCGGGGCTGAGCGCGACATCGTGCACCAGGGTGCCGCGTGGGGAGGCGCGCGCTGGCGGCGGCGTGGAGGTCGTGGCCAGCGTCATCTCCCGGCCGTCGACGACCGAGACGAGGTGGCGGCGGGCGACCTCGTCGGGCACGTGGTGGCGCAGCAGCCCCTCGACCGAGATCTCGGCCGACAGCGCGCCGACGAAGCGGTTGCGCTCGAGCATCGGCACGAAGAGCGCAAAGACCGGCTTGCCCAGCTCGTTGACGAAGCTGCGTGAGTAGAAAGGGCGACGCGTCTCGCGCGAGGCCAGCAGTGCCGCCTGGAGAGAATCGGCGGCTGCGCGCTGCGCCGCACCGGCTTCCAGCACCAGAGGGGTGGTGTCCGGGTGGGCGTGCCCGAGTTGCAGCGAATGCCGGGCGCGCAGTGCGCCGACGGCGTCTGTCCAGGCGAGCGCGTCGATCTCGGGTCGAATGTCCAGGAACCCTGTGGCCTGCTGGGCAAACTCGGTCGGTTCCGGAGGGCGGGCCACCAGTTCCCGGGCCAGGCGCACCAGTTGCGCCTCGGTGTCGTTCAGGCGCAGTGCGATCTGCTGCTGGGTGATCTCGGTGTCGCGCCGCACCGACTCGATCTCGCGGGCCGTCTCCTCGTTGCGCAGGTACCAGAAGGCGGCCGCGATGGTGGCCAGGAACATGAGCACCGACACCAGGGGGGCGACGGTGGCCAGCCGGTCCTGGCGCGCCGGGGACTGGCGGCGCCACCAGCGCCCAGCCAGGCGTCGCGCGGAACTCACCGGATCGCGCGCGGTCCATCTGCGCCAGGGTCGCCAGTTCATCGGGTGGAATTATCCCGGTTGCTCGAGCGCGGCAGGTCGCAGGATTCCCGGGGATCCTTGAATTGCATAATGTGAAAACAAGAACCACTATTTGAAAAGTGGTGGGAGTGTGCGACACTCCCTCCGAATTCGGCGGAGAGACCGCACGATAGAGGAGACGGCCCATGTCCCAAGCTGACGACCCTACCGGCGCGTACGACGCCGATGCCCAGGAAACCCGCGAGTGGCTCGATGCACTGAGTGCCGTCATCGAGGCCGAGGGCCCGCAGCGTGCGCATGTGCTGCTCGAGCAGCTGCTCGAGCACGCACGCCAGAGCAGCATCGACCTGCCGTTCTCGGCCAACACGGGCTACGTCAACACCATCGAGCCGCCGGAGGAGGAGCACAGCCCCGGCAACCTCGAGCTCGAGGGGCGGCTGCGCGCC
>CAILKA010000479.1 GCA_903834645.1 uncultured beta proteobacterium | reverse complement strand
GTGCGTCGGCGAGACCGGCTCGACGACGTTGACCGACAGGCCCCAGGGGTAGACGTTGAGCATCAGGTTCGGAAAGAGCCACCAGTAGTAGGCCGCCACGCGCAGGCCGTGGTCGCGGTGGCCTTCTGGCGGCTCGAGTGCGGGCTCGCCGGGGCGGGCCAGCGCGAGCTGCAGCACGCCGTGGGGAGCCAGCTCGTAGCGGTAGGCGTTCATGTCCAGCGCTGCGCTCAGCCCCGGGTGCACGAAGGGGATGTGCAGGCCCTCGAGGTAGTTCTCCACGTACAGCGCCCAGTGCGCGTCGAAGGACCAGGTGCGGTCTCGCGCCGGGTCGTGCGCCCAGGCCTGCATCGGTAGCCAGGCCAGGCGCTCCAGCGCGTCGCCAGCCCACTGCGCGAAGGGCACGTGCGGCTCCAGGCTCACGAAGGCGTGGCCGGCGGCGAGCTCGAGCGCCACCTGGGGCAGGTCGTCGGCGCGCGAGGGAAAGTCGCACGCGCCCTCGAAGCCCGGCATGTGGCGCAGCCGCCCGTCGAGCTCGAAGCGGCGCGAGTGGTAGCCGCAGCGGATGTGGTCGGCGTGGCAGGGCGACTCCACCAGCACCTTGGCGCGGTGCGTGCACACGTTGCTCAGCGCGTGCAGCGTGCCGGCGGCGTCGCGCGTGAGCAGCAGCGGCTCGTCCAGCAAGCCGGGCAGGAGGTCCACGGGTTGCAGCGCGCACGGCTGCGCGAGCGCGGGCAGCGGCCCGAGCCAGTGCCAGGCGCGCGCGTACACCTGTTCGCGCACGCGTGTCCACATGGCCTCGTCGAGGTACAGCGACTTGTGCGGCGTGCGCGCGCGCCGCACGTCGGGCTCGGCGGCCAGGCCCGGGGGCCGGGCTGCTGGTGTTGCAGGTTCAACCATCGTGACGGATTGTGCCGGCCTGCTGGCCCCGCGCACGGCGTGCGGGGGGCCGGCGCAGCTGCAGCCGAGCTGCGCGAGCACGGCTCCTTGCGTGCACCTTGCTAGAGTGTGCGCAGCCCCACCAGGAGAACTGCATGAACGACCGACTTCGGTGCCTGTGCCAGCTCGGCGACCTCGACGGCGCAGCCGGCTTCCTGACCGAGACGCGGCGCCACCTGCACCGCCACCCCGAGCTCTCGTTCCAGGAGGCGGCCACGGCCGAGCTCGTGGCCAGCCGGCTGCAGGAGTGGGGCTGGGACGTCACGCGCGGCGTGGGCGGGCACGGCGTGGTGGGCACGCTGCACGTAGGCGGCGGCTCGCGCAGCGTGGCGCTGCGCGCCGACATGGACGCGCTGCCCATCCGCGAAACGACGGGGCGGCCCTGGCAGAGCGTGCGCGACGGCGTGATGCATGCCTGCGGGCACGACGGCCACACCACGATGCTGCTGGGCGCGGCGCAGCAGCTCGCGCGCACACGCAACTTCCGCGGCACCGTGCACCTCGTGTTCCAGCCGGCTGAGGAGGCCGGCGCCGGCAGCGGCGCGCAGCGCATGATCGCCGACGGCCTCTTCGAGCGCTTCCCGTGTGACGCGATCTTCGGGTTGCACAACACGCCGGGCGTGCCCGCAGGCACCTTCGGCTTCGGCCACGGGCCCTTCATGTCGGCCTCCGACACCTGCCGCATCACCGTGCACGGCCGCGGCGGGCACGCGGCGCGACCGCACCAGACGGTCGACCCGGTGCTGATCGCCGGCAGCCTCGTCGTGGCGCTGCAAAGCGTGGTGGCGCGCAACATCGACCCGCGCCAGACGGCCATCGTGACGATCGGGGCGCTGCACGCGGGGTCGGCCGCCAACGTGATCCCCGACGAGGCGACGCTGGCGCTGTCCATCCGCTCCTTTGATGCGGGCGTGCGCGACCTGCTCGAGCAGCGCATCCGCGCGCTCGTCACCGCGCACGTGGCCGGCTACGGCGGCGAGGTGACGATCGACTACGAGCGCGGCTACCCGGTGGTGGTCAACACCGAGGCCGAGACGGCCTTTGCTCGACAGGTGGCCGAGGAGCTCGTGGGCGCCGAGCGCGTGATCGCACCCTTCCCGCCCGTGACCGGCAGCGAGGACTTCGCCTACTACCTGCTGGAAAAGCCCGGCTGCTTCTTCCGCCTGGGCAACGGCGAGGAGGGCGCCATGCTGCACAACCCGAAGTACGACTTCAACGACGCGATCCTGACCACCGGCGCGGCCTTCTGGACGCGGCTGGCCGAGCGTTACCTGGAGGCGTGAGCCGGCCCCGTCACAGCGCCATCGAGGGCCGGGCGGCCATCGCCGCGCGCCAGCGGATGAGGTTCGGGTGCTGTTCGCCGGGCTTGATGCGCACGATGCGCGCGAAGTCCACCGCCACCACGGCCGTGATGTCGGCGATGCTGAAGCCGCCCCCGGCGATCGTCTCGCGCCCTTGCAGCCGCTCTTCGAGAAGCTCCAGGAAGTGCGCCACGCGCAGCCGGCCGCGCTCGGCCAGGGCCGGGATCTGCTCGTAGTCGCGCGGGCCCGGCAGCGCCCGGCGGGCCATCGCGGGCGAGCCGTTGCGCAGCGCCTCGGCCACCGCCATCAGGCCCTCGAACTCCACGCGCCACTGCCAGCTCGCCACCTCCGCGCGCTCGGCCGGGCTCGTGCCCAGCAGCGCCGGCTCGGGCCAGCGCGCCTCGGCATAGGCGGCGATGGCCGCGTTGTCGGTGAGCACGAGGCCATCTTCCAGCACGAGCGCAGGCACCGTGCACTGCGGGTTCACTTCGCGAAAGGCCTCGCCGAGTTGCTCGCCGCGCGCGAGGTCCACGTTCACCGTGGCGTGCGCCACGCCCTTTTCGGCCAGCAGGATGCGCGCGCGGCGCGGGCTCGGTGCGGTGGAACAGTCGTAGAGCGTGATCATCGGGGGCTTTCTCAGCGTTGCACCATCTGCTGCGCGCGCGCGGCAAAGTCGCGCGTGGCCTGCTCGTCGCGCAGCACGCTCTCGACCTTGCGCGGCACCTCGATGCCGCGCTGGCAGGCCGGGCGCGCCTTCATCGCGTCGAGCCAGCGCCGCAGATGCGGCAGGCCGTCCACCGACACGCCCGACCAGCGGTGCGTGCGCACCCAGCACCAGTGGGCGATGTCGGCGATGGAATAGTCGCCGGCGAGCCACTCGGCCTCCGCGAGCCGCGTGTCGAGCACCTCGAAGAGCCGGCGCGACTCGTTCTGGTAGCGCGCGATCGCGGTGGGGATCTTCTCCGGCAGGTAGCGGAAGAACACGTTGGCCTGGCCCATCATCGGGCCCACGCCGGCCATCTGGAACATCAGCCACTGCACCACGCGCGAGCGGCCCTGCGCATCGGCGGGCATGAGCCGGCCCGTCTTCTCGGCCAGGTACAGCAGGATCGCGCCGGACTCGAAGACGGCGAAGTCGCCCGCCTGCCGGTCCACGATGACAGGGATACGGCCGTTGGGATTCAGGCGCAGGAACGCGGGCGTCTTCTGCTGGCCGGCGGCGAGGTCGACCTCGTGCACGGTGTAGGGGAGTTCCAGCTCCTCGAGCGCCACCGACACCTTGTGGCCATTGGGCGTGGCAGCGGTGTACAGCTCGATCATGCGCGTGCAGCGGGTGCTCAGCCGGCCTGGGCCGGCGTCGGGTTCACGCGGGCCGCCCAGAACGTGGCGCCTTGCGGGCCGTAGCGCTCGGAGTGGGGCACCTGGCGGGCAAGCTCGAAGGTGTCGCCGGCGCGCAGGTGCCGGGTGTGGCCTTCCACCGTCAGCCAGAACTCCCCGCGCACCACGAGCGCGTAGGTGTCGAAGGGGTGCTCGTGCAGCGAGTTCTCCTGGCCGGCTGCCCACTCGCGCACCAGCGCCTCGTGAAAGCCCCGGCTGAGGGCGTCGTCGCGGAACTGCTCGAAGGTGCTCGGGTGGGTCATGTCAGGCGGGCCGGCGATCGGGGCCGATACGGGGTGGTGCAGCGTGCGAGGTTGGCAGAGACTGTGCGGGCGTGCAAGGGGTGCTTGCGGGGCCCATGGCGGGTTGGAGCCTCAGGGACGGCCCGGAAGCGGGCCCGCCAACGCCGGGTGGTGTCACAGGGGGAGCGGCGATGCGAGGTGCAAAGACGGCGCGACGGGGCAGGTGGATAACCAGGCTGCGGGCGGGGGCGCGGGCGGGCGTGCTGGCCGCCGCGGCGGGCGCAGGGGCGCTGCTGGGCGGTTGCGCGTCGATGACCGAGGGGCAGTGCCGCCGGGCCGACTGGTACGAGCGCGGGCTGGAGGATGGCCGGGAGGGTCGCCCGGCGCTTTGGCTCGACGCGCACCGCCAGGCCTGCGCCCGAGCGGGCGTGCAGCCCGATGCCGCGCGCTGGCTGGATGGCTGGGCACAGGGCAACCGCGCCTACTGCACGCCGCGCTCCGGCTGGCAATCGGGCGCCTTGAACCGCGGCTACGGCGGGGCCTGCCGCGACCGCGACGAGGATGCCTTCATGCGCGCCTACGCCGCAGGGCAGGCGGTGTGGCGCACGCGCCAGGAACTGCAGCGCAGCTGGGAGGAAGTGGAGCGGCTCGAGCTCGAGCTGCGCCGCGTGACCCGGGACGAGGACCGCCAGCGCATCCGCCAGCGCCTGGCCTGGCTCGACGTGGAGCGCCGCCGCCTGCGCCTGCTGCTGGAGACGCAGGAGCTCACGCGGCCTTGAGCTGCCGAGACCTCAGGCGCAGTGAATGCTCACTCTGAAGTCTGGGCTGGGCGGACCACGTCGCCATTGACGTAGACGGCCTGCCCGACGACCTCGATCTCGATCGTGCCGTAGCGGCTGTGCCAGACCAGGCGTTGCACGACCGGCTCGCCGGGCGCGGCGGCCGGGGCTTGCGAGGCGTGCGGACGCTCGCGAGCCTGCAGCAGCGCGTAGGGCAGGGGGGCGTTCATGACCCGCTCACAGCCACGACCACAGCCGCCTGAGCAGGCGCGGGACACGGTCGGGGCGGGGGTGGTAGTGCTGGCGCAGGCGGCTGTTCACAGGGAACCTCGGCGAGAAAGCTGGTTGGGCATACAGTATGTGTATGCATACAGCTTCCGTCAAGCCCGGAGGCGGAGCGACCCGGGGGGCACCCCCGGGGGATGGGGCCCGTGTGCTCAGCAGGCCATGCGCTGCGCGCGCGGCCGCTCCGACAGCAGTGAGAAGCCGAGCTTGCGGGCGGCCTCCAGTTGGCTCTCGGGCACGTCGATGATCGCGATGCGCCCGTCGGGGGCCCCGCACACGGCCGGGTAGGCCATGCCATCCGTGC
>CAILKA010000478.1 GCA_903834645.1 uncultured beta proteobacterium | reverse complement strand
CAGCAAGGTGAAGAGCCCGGTGATGACGAGCGCGCCGATGTACAGGCCGATCATCTGACCCCGGTGCGCCTTCACGCGGTGGGTGCGCGCGAACCACACGCCAAGTGCCAGCGCGAAGAGCGTGAAGACCGACAGCCCGTGGATCCAGGAGTAGCCCTTGGGCCCGTGGATGGCAAAGGAGATGCCGGCCACGCCAGCCATGCAGGCCACCCAGATCCAGCCCGCGATGCGGTGCGGCAGGTGGCCCTTGCGCCCGCGCAGCAGGCCCGCGCCCAGCACCACGGCCGTGGCAGCCAGCAGCGCGTGCGTGACGATGACGGGGGTCCAGGTGTAGGCGGGGGAGGTCATTGGAGAGATGGCGCTGCGAGATGGGCTCGCCCGAATTGGAGCACGTTGAGTGCGGGTCCGGCTCTGACGTGCAAGGCTGGACCGCAGGAGAGTCGGATGGCAGGGAGGCCTCCGCCAGGAGGCGCCAACTCAGGCGGGCGCGCCCGTGTAGCCCGCATGACGCCGCGCGTACAGGAGGTGGTCACGCCAGGCCCCGTCGATGTACAGGTACTCGCGGGCCAGCCCTTCCTCCTCGAAGCCCAGGCGCTGCAGCAGCGCCACGCTGCGGCGGTTCTCCGGCCGCACGTTGGCCTGGATGCGGTGCAGCTTGAGCTCGGGCGAGAAGGCATGGCCGATCACGGCTTCGAGGGCCTCCTGCATCAGGCCCTGGCCCTGGCAGGCTTCGTCGAGGGCGTAGCCCAGCATCGCGTTCTGGAAAGGCCCGCGCGCAATCTGGCTGAGCCCCACGTTGCCCAGCAGCCGCGAGGGGTCCTCCGGCTGCTGCAGCCACCAGCGCAGCGCGGTGCCGGCAGCCGCCTCGGCCTGCGCCTGGCGCAGGCGCTCGCGCTGCACCGGCTCGGTGTCGAAGCCCGGTGGCGCAGGAGGCTCCCAGGGGGCGAGGTGCCGCGCGTTGCGGCCGCGGAAGGCGGCGACCTGCGCAGCCAGTTCCTCCCGAGCCGGCAGCAGCCGCAGGCGCGCCGTGCACAGGAGGGCAGCGGGCAGGTCCGGCATCTTCGTTGCGAGCGTACCGTGCCGCGCCGCCACGCATTCAGCGTCGTTCGAGGACGAGCCCGCCCGGCCCCTGGCCGCTGCCCAGCACGAGGCGGCCCATCCTGAACCCGAATCCCGTGGCGGCGCCCAGCGCCCCGAGGAAACGCGTCTCGGCCTGCATGGCCTCGCCCTCGCAGGCCATGCGGGTAGCGCCGGGCGGGGACACCCGGATCGCCCCCGGCGTGTCGCCCTCGGCCGCGAGGCTGGCGAAGAAGCGGTTGCAGCCGGCGTGGCCGCTGATGCGCCCGCCTTCCACCTCGATCTCGATGGCGCGAGGCGGCTTGGCTGGCTCCGTCGGGGCCCAGTGGGTGAGGGTCCAGCGCGTGCCCTCGAGCACGGCGGGTGTGAGCCGGCCGGCCAGCGCCGTGGTGGCGGTGGGCACGAGGCGGCGGCGCTGCACCGTCCAACCCAGTGTGGCGAGCTCGCCCGGGCAGCAGGCAGCGTCGCTCGGGCCGGCGCGCACCGCCTCGAGCACGATCTCGCGCCCGCGCACGGCGAGGTTGCGCACCTGCACGCGGTCACCCACCAGGCGCGAGGCGAGCATCACGGGGCGGCCCTCGCGGCGCGTGACGACGGCCACGTGCAGGAAGCTGCCGCTGCCGCCCGGATCGTG
>CAILKA010000477.1 GCA_903834645.1 uncultured beta proteobacterium | reverse complement strand
CCGTGAGGCCCGACACCATGTAGCGCTTGAAGGCGTAGTAGATCGCCGCCGGCGGCAGCGCGTAGACGAAGCCGGTGGCCATCAGCAGCTCCCAGGGCGAGTCGTCGGCGGCCAGGAAGTTGCCCAGCGCAACTGCCAGCGTCAGATCGGTCTCCTTGGACAGCAGCAGGAAGCCGTAGAGGTACTCGTTCCAGGCCAGCAGCAGCGAGTAGGTGCCCACGGCCACGAGCGAGGGCACCATCAGCGGCAGGTAGACCAGGCGAAAGAGCTGCAGCGGCGTGGCCCCGTCGATGCGGGCGGCCTCGTCCAGTTCCCAGGGCAGCTTGTCGCTGGCCTGCTTGAGCACCCAGATGCAGTAAGGCGAGGCGATTGTCACCATCGCCAGCACCATCGACCAGCGACTGTTGAGCAGCCCGTAGTTGGCCATCGTCTTGTACATCGGCACGGCCAGGAAGGCCGCGGGAATGAAGTAGGTGAAGAGCGCTAGGTTCATCACCGTGCGTCCCCCCCGCACCTTCAGCCGGCTGATGGCAAAGGCTGCGCAGGTGGCCACGAAGAGCGTCAGCGCGCCCACCGCCAGCGCAATCAGCAGCGAGTTGCCCAGCTGCACCCAGAAGTGGTTCAGGTAGAAGTGCTTCTGCTGGAAGACGGTGTCGAAGTTCTGCAGCGTCGGGTTCTCGGGCCACAGGCGGCCGCTGGTGGCCTTGTCGCGCTCGGAGATCGCGAACAGGAACAAATGGTAGACGGGAATGAGCGTCCACAGCGCCACCGGGATGCCCACCAGCAGCAGCCGCGCCTCGTCGACAACCTTGCGCATCCTCACTTGGACAGCCTCTTCATCATGAACCACACGAGCGGCAGCACGAGCGGCAGGGCGACGACGATGGAGGCCATCGCGAGCTCGATCTGGTCCAGGCGCAGGTAGCGGATCCCGAGGGTGGCCAGCACGTGCGTCAGGTCGGCTGGGCCGCCGCCGGTGAGCAGGTAGACGCTGTTGAAGTCACCCAGCGTCCAGATCATCGACAGCAGCGTGGAAGTGAGGTACAGGCCCCTCATCGAGGGCCAGGTGATGAAACGGAATTTCTGCCAGCGCGAGGCGCCGTCCACGGAGGCGGCCTCGTACTGCTCGGCGGGAATGGCCATGCGACCGGCCAGCATGATGAGCGTCCAGAAGGGCAGCGACTTCCAGATGTGCATGAGCATCGAGAAGGTCAGTGCGAGCGTCGGGTCGTTGAGCCAGTTCGGCCCGTCCAGCCCCGTGAGCCGGAAGTAGGTCATGTTGATGACGCCCCACTCCGGATTCAGCATGAAGCGCACCGACAGGATGGTCGGGATCGACGGCACCGCCCAGGGCAGGATGAACAGCACCGACAGGACCTTGATCCACCAGCGCGTGTGCAGGAAGAAGCCCGACAGCGCCAGCGCGATCACCATCTTCAGGTTCACCGCCACCAGCAGGAAGACGACCGTGTTGACGGCGGTGCGGAAGAAGACAGGGTCTTCGGCGAGCTTGACGTAGTTCTGCGGGTCGCGCGCCAGCCACAGCCCGTAGCACACCGGGTAGAGCACGAAGACGACGAAGATGAACAGGTACGGCACCACGAGCACGCGCCCCCAGAACTCCCAGGGGCTGAGCGGGCGTGCGGCGGCGGCAGTCGTGGCGGGAGCGGACACGGTATCAGGCAGAAAGGCTGGCCGACCTCGGCCGTGCGGAGCCGAAGCGGCGGGCGCTGGAAGAAAAAGGCCGCCGCCCGGACGGACGGCGGCCCTCTCGAGGTGCGCGGCGGGCGGACCTCAGTTCGCGGCGACCTGCTTGATGCGCGCGATCATCTCGTCGACCGCACGCTCGGTCGTCCACTTCTCGCTGAGCACCCGGTTCATCGCCTTGGCCCACACGTTCTCGTTGTTCAGCACCGTGAACTTGTAGTTCTTGGTGAACTCGAAGGGCGTGGTGCCGGCCATGAACTGGTTGTAGACCGCCAGGCGGTGCGAGTCGCTCTTCCAGAAGGGGCTCTGCTGGCCAGCCTTCGTCACCGGGAACCAGCGCCCGAGCGAGCCCTCGACGTAGGGCGTGAGGTTGGCGTCATCGAGCATGAAGGCGACGAACTTCTTGGCAGCGTCCTTGTTCTTCGCGTCCTTGAAGATCACGCCCGTCTTGACCGCGGCGCGGTAGACCATCTTCGTGCCGTCGGGCTTGTTCGGGAAGCCCGCGGTGGCGATGTTCTGCTCGTAGTTCTTCTTGGCCTGCTCGCGCTGGGCGGCGGTCAGGGTCTGGTTGTTCATGTCATCGAGCCACTTCGCGGCGATCGAGATCGTCGCGTTGTGCGTCAGCACGATCGTCTTGTTGTGGAAGGCGACGTTGTTGTCGGGGTCCTTCCAGTTCGTCGACGAAGGCGGCGTGCAGCCCTTGCCGTACACCCACGTGTAGTCGTTGACGGCATTGATCAGGCCCTGGCGCACGGCCGGGTCGTCCACCAGCACCTTGCCCGAGTCGCTCACCAGCTTGACGTTGTAGGCGTCCATGAAGGTGAGGAATGAGTAGAAGGCGTCGCTCGAATCCACCCCCATCGGGAAGCCCGTGCCGAAGGCGCGGTTGCCGCTCTTCTGGCGGTAGGCGGGCTGCACCTTGTCGCACCAGAAGCTCCAGTACTCCTTCCAGGTCTTGGGGATGTCGCTTTCCTTGAAGCCCGCATCGGTCAGCATATCCTTCCAGTACTGGATATGCATGGTCTGCTGCTTGACCGGGTAGGCGTAGTAGGCGCGGCCCTGCGTGGCATTGTTGTAGAGAAAGGTGGTCGACAGCGCACGCGGCTCGAACTTGTTGCGCAGCGGGTCGATCACGCTCGTGATGTCCTCGAGCTTGCCCTCGTAGGCCCACTTGGCCGTCACCTGGAAGTCGAAGACGTCGCCGTAGGCCACGTCGGGCGGGTTGTTCGCGTCGAGTGCGGCCACCACCTTCGGGATCGCCTCCTGCGGCGCATACAGCGACAGGTCGATCTTGATGTTGGGGTTCCTCTGCTCGAACTTCTTGATGGCGGCGAAGAGCGCGTCGTCCTCGGCCTTGTAGAAGCCCTTGGCCCACCACACGGTGAGCTTCTGCTGCTGCGCGAAAGCCGGTCCGGCGAGGGCCACTCCGGCCGCCACCGCCACGGCGGACATCCAGGTCTTGACTTGCATGGGGGGTCGTCTCCTTCGTGGTGTCGGGCGCACGCGCGCCTCCCGGCCGATGGTATGACGATTGGCGACGCGCCTGATCCGGGCTAACCCGGGACACCCCCGACCGGAAGCGGGCGGCCCGGGCAGGGGCGACCCGCCCGGGCAGGCGCCCGGGCGCCGGCCGAATCGGCCCCGTCGCTCAGCGGCACTCGGGCACCGGCGTCAGCAGCGGCTGCCCCGTGAAGTGGGCACGCAGGTTGCCAAAGGCGAGGTCGGCCATGGCCTGGCGCGTGGCGACGGTGGCGCTGCCGATGTGCGGGGCCAGCACCACGTGCGGCAGCGCAATCAGCCGCTCGGGCACGCGCGGCTCGTCGGCGAAGACGTCGAGCCCCGCGCCGGCAATCGTGCCGCGCTCGAGCGCCTCGATCAGTGCCTGCTCGTCCACGACCGAGCCGCGTGCCACGTTCACCAGGATCCCGTCGGGCCCGAGCGCCTCGAGCACGCGTGCGTTCACGAGGTGGCGCGTGCCGGCGCCGCCCGGGGTGATGACGACCAGGAAGTCGCTGGCCTCGGCCAGCGCGACGACATCGGCGTGATAGGCGTAGGGCAGCTCCGCCTTGGCGCTGCGTGCCGTGTAGGCAATCGTCATGCCGAAGGCCAGCGCACGCTGCGCGATCGCCTGGCCGATGCGGCCCATGCCGACGATGCCCAACCGCGCGCCCGACACCTTGCGCGACAGCGGCATCGGCCCGCTCAGCCAGCGCCCCTCGCGCACGTAGCGGTCAGCGGCCGGGAGCTGGCGAGCGGCGCACAGCATCAGGCCGATCGCCGTGTCGGCGACTTCATCGTTGAGCACGTTGGGGGTGTGCGTGACCATCACTCCGCGGGCCTTGGCCGCGGCCACGTCCACGCCGTCGTAGCCCACGCCGAACACCGAGATGATCTCCAGGGCCGGCAGCCGCTCGATCAGTGCGCCGGGCACCTTGGATTCGCCGCCGCAGGCCACCGCGCGGATGCGCGGCGCGACTTCGGCAAACGCCGCCGCATCGCCCTCGTGCAGGCGGTCGTGGAACCGGAAGGTCTTCTCGAGGTGGGCCTGGTAGGCGGGAAAGAGCCGCGCGGCGGCCAGCACGTCGATGGAGGACAGGTCGCTCACGGATCGGCTCCCGGGGTCAGTAGGTGGCGCGCCCGCCGGTGATGTCGAACACGGCCCCGGTGGAGAAGGAGCAGTCCTCGCTCGACAGCCAGGCCACCATCGACGCGATCTCATGCACGTCCAGGAAACGGCCCATCGGGATCTTGCCGAGCATGTAGTCGATGTGGGCCTGCGTCATCTGCTCGAACATCGCCGTCTTGGCCACCGCCGGGGTGATGGCGTTGACAAGCACGCCCTTGGTGGCGAGCTCCTTGCCAAGGGACTTGGTGAGCGCAATGAGGCCCGCCTTGCTCGCGCTGTAGTGCGAGGCGTTGGGGTTGCCTTCCTTGCCCGCCACGGAGGCGATGTTGACGATGCGGCCGTAGGCCTGACGCATCATCACGGGCGCCACGTGGCGGCAGGTGAGGTACGGGGCGATCAGGTTGACCTCGATCACCCGGCGCCAGACCTGCGGGTCGAGGTCCCAGGTGGTGGCGTTGCCGCCGGTGATGCCGGCGTTGTTGACGAGGATGTCGATGCGGCCGGACTGCGCCACGGTGTCCGCGGTGACAGCCGCAACCGCCGCGTCGTCGGTCAGCTCGACCACATGGGTGGTGACCGTGCCGAGCCCGGCGAGCCTGGCCTGGGCCTCGGCCATGCGGGCAGCCTCGATGTCCCAGATCACGACCGATGCGCCCGAGCGCAGCAGCCGCTCGCAGGTGGCCAGGCCGATGCCCTGTGCCCCGCCGGTGACGACCGCGACGCGGCCCTGGAGGTCGATGTGGTTCATCGGGGGAGTCCTTTCAAGGCAGTGGGGTGTCCGGCGCAGTCGGCGATGTACTGGCGGATGATGTCGGCGAACGACGTCTCGGGCAGCAGGCCCAGGCGCGCCGCGCGTGCCGCCGAGGCGCCGCGCGGCCAGTTGGCGACGATGCCGGCGATGCGCGCGTCTTGCTCGTGGCGCACGCGCGCACGCACCTGCGGGCCGGCCACGGCCTCGAGGGCGTCGAGCATCTCGCGCACCGTGACATTGAGCGCCGGCAGGTTCAGCGCCGTGCGCCCGCAGAAGGCCTCGCGGCTGGCCTCGTACACCGCGATCAGGCCCTCCACGGTGCGCTGCGGTGAGCTCACCGGGTGCGAGACATCCAGCGACACGGGCAGGATCGCCTCCTCGCCGGCCAGGGGCTCGCGGATGATGCCGCTGAAGAAGGAGCTGGCCGCGCCGTTGGGCCGGCCCGGGCGCACGGTGACGGTCATGAGGCGCGCCGCACGGCCGTCCACGTAGCCCTTGCGGGTGTAGTCGGCCACCAGGTGCTCGCACACGAGCTTGTGCATGCCGTAGCTGGTCTGCGGAGCGGGCAGCGTGTCGTCGGCCACGATGTCGGGCAGCGGTACGGCAGGGTCGGGGCCGTAGACGGCCACCGAGCTCGAGAACACGAGCCGCGCCGGCGGCGTGCCGCGGGCGGTCTGCGCGCGCAGGGCATCCAGCAGCGCGCGCGTGCTGTCGAGGTTGGAACGCAGACCGAGGTCGAAGTCGAGCTCGCACTCGCCCGACACGGCCGAAGCCAGGTGGAAGATGCCGTCGAAGGGCTCGTCGGCCAGTGCCGCGCACTGCGCCAGCAGCGCTCCGGTGCGGCTCTCGACGAGGGGATGCGAGGCGAGGTCGGCGGGTGGCGCGTACTGGTCGGAGATGACCACGCGCGTGAGGCGCTGGCCGGCCAGCGTGCCGCGCGCCAGCAGGGTGCGCGCCAGGCGGGCGCCGACGAATCCGGCGCCGCCGGTGATGAGCAGTTTCATGGCGAAGAGCTGAGCAGGGAGCGCCCGATCGTCGGGACGGAACCGATTGACGTATGAAGTCTTCGGGGCATGATACCGCCCGCCGTGCACGGCCGGACCCCGGCCGATCCCGGTCTTGACCCACCCGCCCCGGGCCCTCGCGCGCCGCGGCGGGTGACGCCGCCCACCATCGCCAGACCCCTCCCTCATGAGCAGCAAGCCCCGCAAGCCCCCTTCCGAATTGCGCAGCCAGCAATGGTTCGGCCGTCAGGACCGAGACGGCTTTGCCTACCGCAGCTGGGTCAAGGGCAAGGGCGTACCCCACGACCAGTTCGACGGTCGCCCGGTGATCGGCATCTGCAACACGTTCAGCGAGCTCACGCCCTGCAACTCGCACTTCCGCACGCTGGCCGAGCAGGTGAAGATCGGCGTGTACGAGGCGGGGGGCTTTCCGCTCGAGTTCCCGGTGATGTCGCTGGGCGAGACACTGCTGCGCCCCACCGCCATGCTCTACCGCAACCTGGCGAGCATGGATGTGGAGGAAAGCATCCGCGGCAACCCCATCGACGGCGTGGTGCTGCTCTTCGGCTGCGACAAGACCACGCCCAGCCTCCTGATGGGTGCTTCCAGCGTCGACCTGCCCACCATCGGCGTCTCCGGTGGG
>CAILKA010000476.1 GCA_903834645.1 uncultured beta proteobacterium | reverse complement strand
TGGCGGGGGAAAGGGCTGTTTGCGGCGGTTTTGGCGTGAGCTTTTCTCACGTCCACCGGAATTCATGTCCATTGCCGCGACGGTTTCGCCTGCCTACGATGGCCGCCATTGCACTCAAGGGCAGGAGGCCCGGCGATGCTCAAGACGGAAGTGCTGCGCGGGCCCGGCGGGGTCGTGCTGATCATGGACTCGATCACCAAGGTGGCGCCCGAGGATGCGGGGGCGATCGTGGTGTCGGCCTCCCACGGTGGCGCAAGCTCGGGCGAGTTCGCCCTGGAGGTGCCGCTGAAGGCGGCCTTCTTCAACGACGCGGGTGGCGGCAAGGACGGCGCGGGCATTGCCGCTCTGGCCATGCTGCAGGCGCACGGTGTGGCCGGCGGGACCGTGGCGCACACGAGTGCGCGCATCGGTGACTCGCTGGACACCTGGGAGTGCGGCGTCATCTCCGACCTCAACGAATCCGCGCGCCGGCTTGGCTTGGCCGTGGGCGAGTCGCTGCGCGGGGCGCTGCAGCGGCTGGTGGCTGGCTGAAGCGCCGGCACACCGCGAATGCGTCCCTCATCCACCCCTCAGAACCTGGAGACCCTCATGTCCTTCCCACTCGCCCGCCGCCTCGTCGCCCTGGCTGCCTGCGCCGCCTTCGTGGCCGGCGCATCCGCCCAGACGGGCGACATCAAGGAACGCAACATCAAGCTGAGCTACGTCACGGCCAAGGACAGCCCCTACGGGCTGGGCGTGAACAAGCTGGCCGAGATCGTGGCCGCGCGCAGCGGCGGCAAGATGAAGCTTCGCGGCTACTCCGACGGCCAGCTTGGTGCCGAAGTGCAGTCCATCTCCGCCGCGCAAGGCGGGGTGCTCGAGATGGCGCTCGTCTCCACCGCCGCGGTGGCCGGCAACGTCAAGGAGTTCGCGCTCTTCGACTTCCCCTTCCTGTTCACCGACGAGCGCGAGGCCTACGCGGTGCTCGATGGCGCAGTGGGCACGCAGCTTCTGGGCAAGCTGCAGGACCGTGGCCTGGTGGGCCTGTGCTACTGGGAGGTGGGCTTTCGCCACGTCACCAACAGCCGCCGTCCGGTGACCCGCCTGGAGGACTTCAAGGGCCTGAAGATCCGCACGATCCAGAACCCGGTGTTCGTGGATGTGTTCAACACGCTGGGCGCCAACGCCACGCCGATGGCCTTCACCGAGGTCTACACGGCGCTGGAGAGCAAGGCGCTCGACGGCCAGGAGACGCCCTACAACATCATCTACACGAGCCGCTTCCACGAGGTGCAGAAGTTCCTGAGCGCCACGCGCCACATCTACGGGCCGGGCGTGGTGCTGGTGGGCCGCAAGTTCTGGGATCAGCTCAGCGCCGATGAGCGCAAGATCCTGCAGGACGGCTGCGCCGAGGCGCGCGAGTTCGAGCGCAAGGCCAGCCGTGACCTGGACGCGCGCGTGCTCGGCGAGATGAAGGCCAAGGGCCTGGTGATCAACGAGATCTCGCCTGAGGAGCGAGCGCGCATGCGCGAGCAGGTCAAGCCCGTGATCGAGAAGCACACCGCGACCGTGGGGCCCGATCTCGTCAAGCAGGCCTACGCCGAGATCGAGCGGGTGCGCCGCCTGCCGCGCTGACGGGTACGGTACCCCCCGCGCCGGCTGCCAGCGCTGGCCGGGCGGGGGCGACTTGTTCATGCAGTGGGCTGGCCGCCGCTGCCGGTGCTCATCGGCGAAGGCGCCGCACGTGCCTCAGGTCAGCGCCAGCGTGAGCCAAGGGAATGCGCACACCAGCAGCAGCACCATCAGCATCGCGCCGACGAAGGGCAGCGCGCCGGCGAAGATACTCTCCACGGACACCTTCGGGTCGTTGAGCGTGGACTTGACGGTGAACACCGAGATCCCGAACGGTGGCGTGAGCAGCCCGATCTCCACGGCCAGCACGGTGATCACCCCGAAGTGGATGAGGTTGAAGCCGTAGGCTTGCGCGATCGGAGCAGCCACCGGGGTCATGATCAGCAGAATCGAGCTCGAGTCGAGGATCATGCCCAGAAGCAGGACGATGGCGATGTACAGGGCCAGGAACGCGTAAGGGCCCAGACCCGCGTCGCGGACCAGTTCGCTGATGGCCACCGGCACGCCAGCCACGCTGAGCATCCGGCTGTAGAACGCAGCGGCCACCAGCAGGATCAGGATGGTGCAGGAGACGCTGCCGGTCTCGTGCAGCACGCGCCAGAGGTTGCCCTTGCCCAGCGAGCGGCGCAGGAGCGCGATCACCAGCGCGCCGGCAGCGCCCACCCCGCCGGCTTCAGTGGGCGTGAAAAACCCCGAGTACAGGCCACCGAGCACCAGCGCCACGAGGGCCGCGATGGGCACGAGCTTGGACGCCATCTGCAGTCGGGTCAGCGTGATCTCGATGCGCTGCGCCCGCGCCAGCTCGGCACCCCTTTGCAGGTCGAAGACCGAGCCGGGCGCGAAGCGCGCCATGAGCATGATCATGACGGCGAAGACGACGGCCAGCAGAAAGCCCGGCAGCACCCCGGCGATGAACAGCGTGCCGATCGACTGCTCGGCCAGAACGCCGTAGATGATCATCAGCAGGCTCGGCGGAATCATCATGCCCAGCACCGAACTGCCGGCGACGGTGCCGGTGGCGAAGGTGGTCCTGTAGCCGTGGGTGACCATCTCGGGTACGGCCACGCGCGTGAAGACGGCAGCCGAGGCGATGGACACACCGGTGACCGCGGCAAAGACGGTGTTGGCCGCCACCGTGGCCACGCCCAGGCCGCCGCGCACCTTGCGCAGCAGCACCTCGGCCACGGTAAAGGTGTCCTTGCCCACGTTGGAAATGCTCACCAGCAGCCCCATGAGCACGAACAGCGGGATGGTGGCGAAGATGTAGTCGGCCACGCCGTTGTACGCCGCCATGTAGAGCAGCCGCATGGCCATGTCGACGTTGTCGCGCACCAGCCAGACCCCGAAGAAGCCGACGGCCAGCAGTGCCACGCCGATGTGGATGCCCAGCAGCACCAGCAGCACCAGTCCCCCGATGAGCAGGCCCCCGATTTGCAGATCGCTCATCGGTGGGCTACTGGCGGCCGCTGGCACGCGTGCAGGCATGCTGGAGCTGTCATTGCGAGGCCCCCAGCGGATCGTCGGCGGAGATCGCGCGACCGCGTCGGCGCACGATCCCGGGGATGGTCAGGAGGTAGCACAGCCCGGCGGCGACTGAGCCGGCCACGATCAGGGCTCGAAACGGCCACGCCGGCACGCTGTACACGCCCTGCACGCCGTAGAACTCCCCCGCGCTCAGCGAGTTGCGGAACTCGGGCCAGGCGATCACGGCCAGCGCCGCGAACAGGATCGCGCCCACGAGGGCGTTGAGGGCATCGAGGACGGTCACCGCCGCTGGCGAGCGGCGGCCGATCAGGTTGAGCAGGAAGTCGCTGCGCGTCATGCGGCCGCTGCAGATGGCGGCAGCCAGTTGCAGGAACACGATGGAGGCCACCGAGCGCGCGGAGAACTCGGCCACACCCGTGATGGGCGCGTTGAGGAAGTCGCGGCCCACGACGTCGGCCACCACCAGGCACATGATCAGGAAGATCCAGACCGTGCCGACCGAGGCCAGCAGGTTGGCCGGAAGGTCCAGCGGGTGCCGGGAGGCCGCGGGCGGGAGGTCGGGATCAGGCTCGGCTTGCACGTCAGCTCAGCAGGTCATGCGCGTGGGGGTCGGGTCGGTCCGGGCGTGGCGGCATCGGATCCGGCCCCATGCGGCGCAGGCTCTGGACCTGGCTGCACGGGGCCGCGAAGCCGCAGCGGCTCAGCGCGCGGCCTTGTCCCAGTCCCGCAGCGGCTTGACACCGCGGGTGCGCAGCTCATCGAAGTAGGCACGCAGCACCGACTTGCCGGCATCGCCCGTGGTGGCCAGCCAGGGGCTGATGATGTCGGGCAGGCCGTTGATCCACTTGGCCCGCTCGGCCGCGGGCAGGACGCTGATCTGCAGACCGGCGGCCTTCATGGTGTCCATGGCGGCTGCGGCAGTCCGGGTGACGTGCTTGCCGTGGGCCGCCGAGGTGGCCTTTCCGGCCTTCATGAAGGCGTCCTGCACTTCCTTGGGCAGCTTGTCGAAGAAGCTCTTGTTGGCCGCGACGCTGCCGAAGTACATGGCGCCCAGGTCGATGCGGGTCAGGTGCTTGGCCACCTCGTAGACGCGGGCAGGGCCGATGCCGCTGGCAAAGCTCAGGGCGCCCTGGGTCACGCCGGTCTGGATGTTGGTGTAGTAGGTGGTCAGTGCGCCTTCCACGGGCGTGGCGCCGGTGTCGCGCATCCAGTTGGCCGAGGTTCCCGGCGCGTGGATCTTCTTGTTCTGCAGCGCGGCCATGTTGGTGACCGGGAAGTTGGCGTAGATGTCGTAGCTGTCGGTGATCAGCGACGACAGCGGCACCATGTTCTGGGCCGTCCAGCTGGCCTTGAGCGCTGGATGCGTCTCGTTGAGCTTGTCGAAGATCTCGATGAGCATCTCGTGGTTGGTGGTGGCAAATGGCGTGAAGTACGTGACGTTCTGCAGCGGCATGGCGGAGTTCTCCCACACCGTGCCCACCATGCCGACGTCGACGATGCCGTCCATGACTGCCGCGCGCGTCTCGTTGAACTTGTACAGGGTGCCGCCGTAGTTCTCGCGCCAGCGGATCTGGTACTTGTTGCCGCCTTCCTTGAGCAGGCGGTCGACCTCGGGCTGGAACACCTCCTTCATGGCGTAGGCCCAGATGTTGGCCGTCGGGTGGCTCGATCCGATGTTGACAGTGATCGCCTGCTGGGCCTGAGCGGTCAAGGCCAGGATGGCGCCCAGGGCAACGGCCCCGGTGCGCGCGAGTTTCTTGAGGTTCATGCGGTCTCCTTGGGACTTCGGGCTTGAGATCGGCGCTCGACACGCCTCACGCGGGATGCCGACGCTGCCGCGTCGACGCTGAACAGGACCTCGGTGGCCAGCAGGTAGGCCCGCACGCGGTCGCGCACCAGGGCCTCGTCGTAGTTTTCGGGTGCCGGTGCGCCGTAGACGGCCTGGCCGTAGACCCAGCGCTGCAGCGGGATGTAGAAGAAGCCGCCGTGCAGGCCGGTGAGCAGCTCGAGTTCGCGCCGGCTGGGCTTGCCGCGCAGCGAGGCGCCGCGGTGGCGGCGCGTTTCACGGATCAGTCGCGGGAACAGCCGCTCGCGCAGCATGGCGAAGAAGCGCTCGGTGATGGTGCGATCGGTCAGCCCCGAGAACACGAGGATGCGCACGAAGTCCCGCGTGAGCGCGTTGTTGATGTAGTCGCTGTAGAACGCGATGAACTTGTGCTCGACGTCCAGCGATGCGTCGTCGAGCAGGTCGTCCCACCGGGGG
>CAILKA010000475.1 GCA_903834645.1 uncultured beta proteobacterium | reverse complement strand
GCGTGGCCAGGGCCCTCGGGTGCATCCCCTCGGGGTGGCCGCCCAGTTCGGCACTGCCGGCCACCCTCACGCGCTCGCCCAGGCGAGAGATCGCCACCTTGAAGCGCTCGTCCATCAGGCCGGCTTTCGGGCCATCCGATCCGGCTGCTTCGCGGTCCCGCAGACGGGCCGTGAGGGAATAGCCCCACACCGGCTCCAGCCGCAGCCTGATTCCGACTGGGTTGAGGAGACGGCCGGCCTGGTGACCGGTGCACAAGACCACCCGATCGAAGGTCAGTTGCGTCACCTCACCGCCCTCCTGGACCGACAGCCGGGCCGGCCGCCCCGGCTCGATGGCGCGCACCTCGCTGGAGAACCGGAACGCCACCCCCTGATCAGCCAGGTGCTGTCGCAACCCGTGAGCAAACAGGCGGCAATTGCCGACCGCAGCTTCCGGCAGGTACACGCCGGCATGAAGTGGGGTGGCAGGCGACAGTCCGGGCTCGATGGCGCGGCAGGCTGGCTCGTCGAGCCAGTCGTGACGGACCCCGAGCGCGTCCAGTGCGGCCAGGGCCGAACGGTAGCGATGCGCCTCCTGAGGGCTGCGAAGAAGCACCAGGTAGCCCTGAGCACGCTCGAAGGCCAAATCCAGCGAGGCGGAGATCTGAGACAACCTGTCCTGGCTCAAGCTGGCCAGTGCGTGCAGCGCGCGCCGGTGGGTCTCGTAGGCTGAGGCGTTGCAGGCGCGCAGGTAGCGCAGCAGCCACGGAAGGGCAAGTGGCCACCGCGCGCCGAAGCGTACTGCGGCGTGGCGCGACAGCAGCCCTGACAGCACCTTCAGCGGCATCCCCGGAGCGGCCCAGGGCGTCACGTAGCCCGGAGCCAGAACGCCTGCGTTGGCAAAGCTCGTGCCGCTGGCGACGGCTCCGAGCTGCTCGAACACCGTGACCTCGTGGCCATCCAGGGCGAGCTCGTAGGCGGTGGTGACGCCGACGATGCCAGCTCCCACGATCGCGATGCGCATGTTGGGCGTTGGGTGGAACAAGCCGGCGTACCGGCCATGCTAGACTTCGAAAGTTTGTTCGCTTTCCACCTAGGGCCCGGGCAGTTGCCAGGGCAGGCAGGGCGATTCAAACCACACGCGAACCCGGCCACCGAATGGTGCCCCGGTCTTCGACATGGCGGCGTGGGCTCTGCAGGAGCGCACCCGGATCAGCGTCGGGGCGGGGTTCAGGCCGGGATTCTAGGACCAACCTTCGGAGCAACCATGTCCGTGTCCATGCGAGAAATGCTGGAAGCCGGTGTCCATTTCGGGCACCAGACGCGCTTCTGGAACCCCAAGATGGCCCCATTCATCTACGGCCATCGCAACAAGATCCACATCATCAACCTCGAGAAGACGCTGCCGCTCTTCAACGAGTCGATGAAGTTCGTCAGGCAGCTGTCTGCGCGGCGCGGCACGATCCTCGTGGTCGGCACCAAGCGCCAGGCCCGTGAGACGGTCGCCCAGGAAGCGCGGCGTTGCGGGCTGCCGTTCGTCGACCAGCGCTGGC
>CAILKA010000474.1 GCA_903834645.1 uncultured beta proteobacterium | reverse complement strand
TGGGCCTGCCAGCCAGCGGCCAGCAGCTTGTCGCGCACTTCAGCCGAGCGCAGCAGCGCCGGCACGTCGCGCGCCAGGCGCTCGCGCGCGGCAGCCGCCAGCCCCGTCGGGCCGACGACCGCTGTCCACACCTCGAGGTCCTCGAGCGCCACGCCCATGGTGTTCAGCGGCTCCACACCCGGCGCCAGCGGGCTGCGCGGGCCCGTGACGCCGATCACCTTGACCTTCCCTTCCTTGGCCTGCGGTAGCGCGATACCCGGCGGCATCAGGCCCATCTGCACCTGCCCGCCGATGAGCGCCGTGATCACGGCCGGGTTGCCGTTGTAGGGCACGTGCGTGGCGCCAGCCAGGCCCGCCTTGGCCAGCAGCGCCTCCATGCCCAGGTGCCCGACCGAGCCGATGCCCACCGAGCCATAGCTCCAGGCCTTGCCGCCCGCTCGGGCAGCGCCGAAGAAGGCAGCACCCTCGGGCTTGTCGGCGTTCGTCACGAGCACGAGCGGCGCGGTGGCCAGGAGCGACACGAAGTGGAAGTCCCGCGCCGGGTCGAAGGGCAGACGCGGATTGAGCAGCCGCGCCGTGGTGAGGTTGCCGTTGATCACCACGCCCAGCGTGTGATCGTCGCGCGCCTTGGCCACCGCATCGGCGGCGATGTTGCCCGCTGCGCCGGGTCGGTTTTCCACCACCACGGTCTGGCCCCAGGCCTTGCCCAGCGCCTCGGCCAGCACGCGGGCGGCGATGTCGGGGGTGGAGCCACCAGGAAAACCGACCAGGATCTTCACCGGCTGCGTCGGCCAGGCCCCGCTGCCCTGCGAGAAGGCGGGAGCGGCGGCAAGCGCCAGGGCTGCGCCGAGCAGTCGACGGCGCACGGTTTGACGAGAGCGGGTCATGGGGTGGTCTCCTGGGCGATGGCAGACGAAAAGCGAGGCCGAAGGGCGGGAGCCGACAAGGGCCGCCGCCGCGGTGGCGCGCATCCTAGCCGAGGACCCTCGACAATCGCCCCCATGTCGACGAACGCCCCTACTGACCCGGCCGCCCCGAACAACGCTGCGCCCACTGACACGCCCCTTCCGGCCTCGGCCCGGCCGCACGGGCCGGCCAGCGCAGAGGAGCGTGCAGCGAGGCCACGCCTCGTCATCGTCGCAGCCGTCGCCCGCAACGGCACGATCGGCCACGACAACGACCTCGTCTGGCGCATCCCGGAAGACCTGGCGCACTTTCGCCGCATCACGCTCGGCCACCCCGTGCTGATGGGCCGGCGCACCTGGGACGGGCTGCCGCCGCGCTTTCGCCCGCTGCCGGGCCGGCGCAACCTGGTGCTCACGCGTCAGGCCGGCTGGCAGGCCACCGGGGCTGAAGCCGTGCACACGCTCGACGAAGCCATCGCCCGATGCCAGGGCAGCGAGCGGCTCTTCGTGATCGGCGGCGCACAGCTCTGGTCGATCGCCCTGCCCGGCGTGGACGAACTCGTCCTGACCGAGATCGACCACGACTTCGCCGGCGACACGGTGTTCCCGCCCTGGGAGCGCAGCGCCTTCGAAGAAGTTTCGCGCGAACCGCTACGCGCGGCCGCACCCAACGACTTCGAGCTGGACTTCGTCACTTACCAGCGCCGCTCGCAGCGTTGAACGCCTGTTCAGCGCGAGTGCCAGGAGATACCGGCCGGGCTCACACCGGCCGCAGTTCGAACCGCTCCGGCAGCAGCACTTCGACCACGCCGTGCCGCCCCGGAGACTCGAAGTACGTCGACGGGTAGTCCTGCTGCGGCTGCGTGACCAGCTCCCGAGCCAACGCCCCAAGCACGATGGCCTTCAGGTAGGTCTCGCTCAACGGCCCCTGGAGCTGTACGGCATCCGCGCGCGCCAGGCTCAGGGCCAGCTCATCGCGCAGGCGGTCGCCCTGCCGTTCTAAGCGCACGCGCAGGCTCGCCGCGTCGAAGCTGCCCAGCACGACGCGCAGGCGCGGAATCGTCAGCTGGGCCTGCTCGAGCTGCAGCACCAGGGGCACGGCGAGCAGATCGACCGTACGTGCCTCGCGGTCCTGGGACGCCTCGGCGAAGGCGCGCACCCGAAGGTCGGGGAACTCCTGCAGCAAGCTCGCCTTGCGCGCGTGCAGTTCGCGCAGCCGCGCCTCGGGCAGTCCGCCTGCGGCGAACGCCCGGCGGATCGAGGCCAGCTCGCCTTGCGGATCCGGTTTCGGCATGGCCAGCCAGACCGCACCCAGGACCACGGGCACGACCATCAGGGCCCACAGCCAGGGCGTGCGAGCCGGGCTGGAGCGGCTTGCCGGACGCTGCGCCGCACGCGAGCGCCCAGCGGCATCGGTGGCT
>CAILKA010000473.1 GCA_903834645.1 uncultured beta proteobacterium | reverse complement strand
GCGGGCGGGGAGGGCGCCCGGGCAGGGGCTGCGCCGGCTCCAGCCGCACCTGCGGGTCGGCGCTGAGGCCGGCCCGGGCAGCGGCCCACGCGGCATGCGCCGCCTCCACCTTGGCCGCAGGATCGGCCTGCGCGAGCGCGTGCAGGGCAAGGGCGCGCAGTTCCATTCCTACAATTATCGGTCTGGCCTGCTCCGCGGGCCTCAGCCACGAAGGACGCGCGATGGCGCTGTATGCACTTGACGATCTCATCCCGCAGGTCGACCCCACCGCCTTGGTCGCGGAGGGGGCGTGCGTCATCGGTCAGGTCACGATCGGCCCGCAGGCGGGCATCTGGTACGGAGCGGTCCTGCGCGGCGACACCGCGCCGATCCACATCGGCGCGCGCAGCAACGTCCAGGACAACAGCGTGCTGCACGTGGACATGGACGTGCCGCTGGTCATCGGGGAGGACGTGACCGTGGGGCACCAGGTGATGCTGCACGGCTGCACCATCGGCGACGGCTCGCTCATCGGCATCCAGGCCGTCGTGCTCAACGGCGCGCGCATCGGGCGCAACTGCCTGGTGGGCGCCGGAGCCCTGGTGACCGAGGGCAAGGAGTTTCCCGACGGCAGCCTCATCATGGGCTCGCCTGCCAAGGTGGTGCGCGAGCTCACGCCCGAGGCGCTCGAGCGCATGCGCCGCAGTGCCGCCTTCTACGTGCACAACGCACAGCGCCACCGCGACGGCCTGCGCCGGGTCGGCTGATGGGCGCGCTCCACAAGTTCCTCTTCGAGGGCCTGCCTGTGCGCGGCATGCTCGTGCAGCTCACCGGTAGCTGGCGCGAGGTGCTGCGCCGGCGCGAGCCTGCGCACGGCGGCTCGGGCGTGCTGCCGCCGCCCGTGCGCACGCTGCTGGGCGAGATGACGGCCGCTGCGGTGCTGATGCAGGCCAACATCAAGTTCAACGGCTCGCTGATCCTGCAGATGCAGGGCGACGGCCCGGTGCGGCTGGCGGTTGCCGAAGCGCGGCCTGACCTGAGCTTTCGCACCACGGCCACCGTGCCCGGCGAGGTGCAGGACACCGACGGGCTGCAGGCGCTGCTGAACGTGCACGGCAAGGGGCGCTGCGCGATCACGCTCGACCCGCTGGACCGCCGCCCCGGCCAGCAGCCGTACCAGGGCATCGTTCCGCTGCACGGCGACCAGCGCGAGCCGCTGCACGCGCTTTCCGAGGTGCTGGAGCACTACATGCTGCAGTCCGAGCAGCTCGACACGCGGCTGGTGCTCGCGGCGAACGACGAGGTCGCCGCGGGGCTCCTGATCCAGCGCCTGCCGGTGCAGGGAGAAGGCAACCTCGAGGGCACGCAGCGCCGGCGCGAGGACGACATCGGCCTGGACGAGGACTTCAACCGCATCGCGCACCTGGCGGCCACGCTCACGCGCGAGGAGCTGCTCGGGCTGGATGCCGAGACCCTGCTGCGGCGGCTGTTCTGGGAGGAGCGCGTCCAGCGCTTCGAGCCGCTCGAGCCGCGCTTTGCCTGCACCTGCTCGCGCACGCGCGTGGGCGGCATGCTGCGTGGCCTCGGGCGCGAGGAGGTGGACTCGATCCTCGCCGAGCTCGGGCAGGCGGATGTGGGCTGCGAGTTCTGCGGCCAGCGCTACCGCTTCGACGCGGTGGACGTGGGCGAGCTCTTCACCCCGGCGGCCGACCAGCCGCCAGGCTCGTCGCTCGTCAACTGAGCAGCGGCCGCACCGCTGCCAGGGCTGCCTGCAGCCGCGCGGGCCCTTGGCCGCCCACGCGCACCCAGGGCAGAGCATGCGCCTGCAGCAGCGCCTGCAGCGCGTCGTCCACGGGCTGCTGCACGTGCGGGCCGTCGCGCTGCAGCCCGTCTGGCACCCAGGGCAGGTCGAGCGCTGTGAGCAGCGTGAGCGAGACCCGCGCATGCGCCTGCACCGCCCAGGCCTCGATCGAGCGGTCGCCAAAGATGAGCCGGCTGTAGACGGCGGTCATGAGCGCCGTCGTGTCGCACACGACGAATGCATGCGACGCCGCAGCCTGCGCGATGCGCGCATGCTGGGCCTGTGCAAGGGCGAGCTGCTCGTCGACGCGCGGCGTGCGGCCGGCGGTCTCGCACCACTGGCGCAGCACCTCGGGCACCCAGGTGGCGCTCTGGCCGGTCTCCTGTGCGAGTTGCTCGGCCAGCGCGCAGGCAAGCGTGGTCTTGCCCGTGCTCTCGGCCCCCAGCAGCGCGACGACGAGGGCGGGCTGCCGCGCCATCACGCGCCGCGGCCCGCCAGCCGGCTCCAGCGCAGCCAACCCCAGGCCGACAACGCGGCGTACACCGCGTAGAGCAGCGCCGTGGGCCACAGCCCCGCGCGCAAGAAGAGCACGACGCTCAGCCCGTTCACGGCCAGCCACACCGGCCAGTTCTCGACCCGCTTGCGCGCCAGCAGCAGCTGCCCTGCCACCGAGCCCGCGGTGGTCAGGGCGTCGAGCACCGGTGCCGCGCTGTCGGTGCCGGTGGCCAGCAGCCCCGCCAGCACAGGGCAGGCCGCGAAGGTGGCGGCCCCGGCGGCCAGCCGTTGCCGCGGCCGAAGCCAGCCGACCGCAAGCGCACCGCCCGTGGCGTCGGTTCCGCGCAGCCACTGCCGCCAGCCCCAGGCCGATACCCCGATGAAGAGCAGCTGCAGCGCCGCCTGCCCGTAGAGCCGCCCCTGCCAGAACACGAGTGCGTAGAGTGCGGCGCTGGCGATTGCCAGGGGCCAGCCGGCCGGGTGCACGCGCAGGTTGAAGCCCACCATCGCCAACCCCAGCAGGCTCGCCACCGCCTCGAGCCAGGACACGGGGGAGCCCCACAGCGTGAAGGCGCTGGCCTGCAGGGCCTCGGCCCATGAGGTGAAGGCTTCGAAGCCCACGGCTGCAGCGGGAGCTGGGTGAAGACGGCGCTGCGCGCAGGCGCTTCAGCGCCGCGGCGTCAGCTGCACCAGCACTTCGTCAGGCCGCAGCATGCCGAGCTCGCTGCGCGCCTTTTCTTCCACCATCTCGAGCCCTTCCTTGAGGTCGGCCACCTCGGCGGACACGGCTCGGTTGCGGTTGCGCAGGGCGTCGTTGCGGGCCTGCTGCGCCTCGAGCTGGCGCTGCAGGCTCCACACCTGGGGCAGGCTGCCCTTGCCGAGCCACAGGCTCGCCTGCACGGCTGCCAGCAGCACGAGCAGGGCAAGCGTGGCCCAGCGCA
The DNA here is from genome assembly GCA_903834645.1 of uncultured beta proteobacterium. GTDB lineage: Bacteria > Pseudomonadota > Gammaproteobacteria > Burkholderiales > Burkholderiaceae_C > Rubrivivax. The sequence goes on along the minus strand of CAILKA010000473.1, from coordinate 214 downwards.
TCGTCATCGCCTCTCAGCTTCCCCGGCGCAGGTTGTAGAAGGCCGAGCGGCCCGGGTAGCTTGCCACCTCGCCGAGGTCCTCCTCGATGCGCAGCAGCTGGTTGTACTTGGCGATGCGGTCGCTGCGGCTCATCGAGCCGGTCTTGATCTGGCCGGCATTGGTGCCCACGGCGATGTCGGCGATCGTCGAGTCCTCGGTCTCGCCCGAGCGGTG
>CAILKA010000472.1 GCA_903834645.1 uncultured beta proteobacterium | reverse complement strand
GGGTAGACCGCTCCGCCGCTGCGGTAGCTGCGGCGCTCCTCCTCGGTGAGGGGCCGGTCGGGGTTCCAGGAGTAGAGGTAGATCCAGCAGCTCTCGTCGTCGATGGGCACCCAGCACTGGGCGTGACAGGTCTGACCCTCGGTGGCGCTGGGCGTGTAGCCGTGGCTGGGCATGAGGTACTGCGCGATGCGCCAGTAGGTGCGGCCCTCGTCGGCGCGACGGGCGCCGCCCAGCACGAGGCCTGCGGCGTGGCGACGCACCTCGTAGCGCGGGCGCGGATCCTCGCGCATCCAGCGCACATGCTCCTCGCCCATGGTCTGCGGCGAGTAGCCGCGCGTGGCGCGGGCCGCCTTCCCGGCCAGCTCCTGCTGCGAGGCGGCCACCGGCTGGTGCAGGAACGAGAAGTGCGCGGTATCCACGCCGCCCTCGGCCGCCTGCGCCCAGTTGCACTCCTGGAACTTCTTCGAGACGTGGCGGTGCGCCGGCGGCAGCGCCCCGAACTCCAGCTGCGGCAGCGGCGGCGCATCCCCGGGCCCGAGGTAGGCCCAGACGAAGCCGCCCCAGTCCTGCGTCGGGTAGGCGCGAATGCGGGCCTTCTCGCACATGCGCGCAGCCGCCTCCGGCGGCACGGTGGGCGTCTCCACGCACCGGCCCTGGGCATCGAACTTCCAGCCGTGGTAGGCGCAGCGGATGCCGCCGGCCTCGTTGCGGCCGAAATAGAGGTCGGCTCCGCGGTGCGGGCAGCGCGGCTCGACGAGCGCCACCGTACCCGCGCTGTCGCGAAAGCCGATCAGCTCCTCGCCCAGCACCTTCACGCGCACCGGTGGCCCGTCGCGCTCGCCGACCTGCTCGGACAGCAGCACGGGGATCCAGTACTGCCGGAAGAGCGCCCCCATCGGCGTGCCCGGGCCCGTGCGGGTGAGCCGCTCGTTGTCTTCGCGCGAGAGCATGGCTACTCCGGCTTGAGGCCGGCCTCGGCCGTGAACTGGCCCCACAGCGTGATCTGCGCGCGCACGTAGTCCTCGAGCTCGCGCGGCGTGCTGCCGAAGATGTCGATGCCAAGCTCGGCCCCGCGCTCGCGCAGGTCGGGCCGGGCCAGCACGGCGGCGAGCTCGCGGTGAATGCGCTGCACGATGGGCGCGGGCGTGCCCGCGGGCGCAAAGAGGCCGAACCAATCAACCACGATGAAGACCGGGAAGCCGGCCTCGGCCATCGTGGGCACCTCGGGCAGCGAGGCGAAGCGCTTGTCGGCCAGCACCGCCAGCGCGCGCACCTTGCCGGCCTTGACCAGCGGCGCGGCCGCTGCCAGGTCGACGAAGGCGAACTGCAGCTGCCCGCCCAGCAAGTCGGTGATGATCTGCGGCGAGCTCTTGTAGGGCACGCGCAGGAACTCCACCCCGGCGGTGCGGCCGAGCTTGCTGCCCGAGACGATGCCGAAGCTGTTGGCGGCCCCGTAGCTGACCGCACCCGGCGCCTTGCGGGCCGCGGCCACCAGGTCGGCCAGGGTCTGCAGCGGGCTCGTGGCGGACACGAGCACGAAGAAGGTGAGGTTGCCCAGGCGGCTGATCGGGGCGAAGTCCCGCACCGGGTCGTAGCGCAGGTCCTTGACGAGGTGGGGGTTGGCGGCGTGCGTGGTGTTGGTGGTGAAGAGCAGCGTCGTGCCGTCGGGCTTGGCGCGGGCCACGGCCTCCGCGGCGATGACCCCGTTGGCGCCCGGCCGGTTGTCGATCACGGTCGTCACGCCCAGGGCGGCACCCAGGTGCTGCGCCACCATGCGCGCGTACACGTCGGTGCCGCTGCCCGGGCCGAAGGGCAGCACGATCCTCAGCGGGCCGTCGAGCCGGTCGGACTGGGCCTGCGCGCTGG
>CAILKA010000471.1 GCA_903834645.1 uncultured beta proteobacterium | reverse complement strand
ATGTAGACGGTTTCGTTCTCGCGGAAGAAGTTCAGCACCGAGACCACGCTCGGGTGGCTGATCTGCGCCAGCGAGCGGCCTTCTTCGAAGAAGCTCTTCAGGCCGAGCCGGTACAGCGGCTGCTTGTCGGGCTTCACGCGCGGGGTGAGCTCACCCGGCGATCTCTCGGCGAGCGACCCCGGCAGATACTCCTTGATCGCCACCATCTGGCGCCGGTCGTCTTCGGCCAGGTAGACCACGCCGAAGCCGCCTGCGGCGATACGCTTGATCACCCGATACCCGCCGACGACCGTGCCCGAAGGCAAGGGGGCGGGTCTGGGTTTTGACATAATGGAACGAGACGCGCCGCGGCCTAAAACGATGACCGTTTATAGCATGACGGGGTACGCCAGCGTGCTGGCCGCCCTCCCCGCATCCGCCGGTTCGGCACCCGCACTGGCGCTGGAGCTGCGCTCGGTGAACGGGCGCTTCCTGGACCTCTCCCTCAAGATCCCGGACGAGCTTCGAGCCCTCGAGCCCTCGTTGAGGGAAATCGTGTCTGCGGGCCTGCGCCGCGGCAAGGTGGAGCTGCGCGCCGCGCTCCAGCGCGAGGGCGACGCCGGGGTGCCCCTGCCCACGCCCGAGCTCCTCGAGCGGCTCGCGCGCGCCGATGACCTCGTGCGTGCGCGGCTGCACGACGCACGGCCGCTGTCCGTGCAGGAGGTGCTGCAGTGGGCACGCAGCGGGGCCGCCGGCGAGGCTGCGGCCACGGCGCCGTTCCCGTCCCAGGCAGGCGCAAGCGCCCTGGAAGTCGCCGTGCTCGATGCCGCCCGCCGGGCCGCCCAGGCCCTGCAGGAGGCCCGGGCCCGCGAGGGCGCCAAGCTGGCCTCGATCCTGCTCGGCCGCATCGCCGCCTTGCGTGCGCTCGCAGCGCGAGCCGCTCCGCTCGTGCCCGAGGCCATCACGCGCCAGCGTGAACGGTTCCTCGAGCGCTGGCGCGAGGCGCTGCAGGCGGCCGGAGCCGCAGAAGCGGCCCCCGCCGTGCCCGAATCCACCGCCCACGATCGCGCCCTGGGCGAAGCCGCTGCCTACGCCTTGCGCATCGACGTGGCCGAGGAGCTCTCGCGCCTGGACGCCCACCTCGACGAGATCGAACGCCTGCTGCACGCCGGGGGCGAGCTCGGCAAGCGGCTGGACTTCCTCATCCAGGAACTGCACCGGGAGGCCAACACGCTGGGCTCCAAGTCGGCCTCGCTGGCGCTCAGCGCCATCAGCGTGGACATGCGCGTGCTCGTCGAGCAGATGCGCGAGCAGGTGCAGAACATCGAGTGACCGGGCTCGGCCACCTCACACGTAGACTCCTCGCATGGAAACCCCCGGCAACCTCTTCTGCGTCGCCGCACCGAGCGGCGCGGGCAAGTCGAGCCTGGTGAAGGCACTGCTCGAACTCGATTCGCACCTGGCGGTTTCCGTCTCTCACACCACGCGCGCGCCGCGCGGGCAGGAGCACAACGGCCGCGAGTACTGGTTCATCGATGAACCAACCTTCCGCGGCATGATCGACCGCGGCGAGTTCTTCGAGTGGGCGCAGGTGCACGGCAACCTCTACGGCACCTCGCGCATCGCCATCCAGGATCGCCTCTCGCGTGGCGAGGATGTGGTGCTGGAGATCGACTTCCAGGGGGCGCTGCAGATCAAGAAGATCTTTGCGCACGCGGTGCTCATCTTCATCCTGCCGCCGAGCTGGACGGAGCTGCGCCAGCGCCTGGAGCGCCGCGGCGAGGATGGCCCCGAGGTCATCGAGCGGCGCATGGCCAACGCGCGCAGCGAGGTGGCGCAGGCACGCCACTTCGATTTCGTGATCGTCAACAGCCTCTTCGAGACGGCGCTCTTCGATCTCAAGACGGTCGTGCACTCCCAGCGCCTGCGCTACGCCTCGCAGCAGCGCAGCCGCAGCACGGTGTTCTCGGCGTTGGGCCTGCTGTAGCCGCGCCGGGCCTGCGCTGCTCTGCGCTAGAATCGAGGGTTGTCCGCAGGAGCGCGTGGGCCTTTCACAGGTCCTCTCGTTCCCTCCTCACCGCTCACCGCAGAGTCATCCATGGCACGCATCACCGTCGAAGATTGCCTCAACAAGGTTCCGAACCGGTTCCAGCTCGTGCTCGTGGCGACCTACCGCGCACGCATGCTGAGCCAGGGCCATGCGCCGAAGGTGGAAGCGCGCAACAAGCCGGGCGTGACGGCGCTGCGCGAGATTGCCGCAGGCGAGGTGGGCGTGGAGATGCTGCGCCGCGTTCCCATCTAGGCGCCCGCATAGCGCCTACCCGGGACGGCACCAAGCCCCACCCCGGCCGTACACCGCTAGGATCGAGGTTCCCCTGAGGAGCCTTCATCCATGTCCCTGTCCAGAAGACGCTTCGCACGCGTGCTGCTCGCCGCTCCCGCGGCCACCGCGTTGCTGCAACCGGCGCTGATTCCGTCGGCCCATGCCCAGGCCCAGCAGCCCGCGCCCGCGGCTGCCAGCGGCCAGCCCATCAGCTTCGTCGTCCCCTTCGCGCCCGGCGGCATTGCCGACATCACGGCGCGGCCGCTGGCCATTCCACTCGCACGCGAACTCGGCCAGAGCGTCGTCATCGAGAACCGGGCTGGCGCGGGCGGCGCGGTGGGCATGGCCCACGTCACGCGGCAGAAGCCCGACGGCAACACGCTCCTGATGGCGCTCTCGAGCATCGTCGTCATCCCCGAGGCCGACAAGGTCACGGGCAAGCCTCCGAGCTACGCGATGAGCCAGTTCACGCCGATCGCACTGGTATCGGCGGATCCCACGGTGCTCGCCGTGCGCACCAACAGCCCCTGGAGGACGATCCAGGACCTGGTGCGCGACGCCAAGAGCCGCCCGGGCAAGATCTCCTTCAGCTCCTCGGGCATCTACGGCACCACGCACGTGGCGCAGGCCATGCTCTGGCAGGCCGCGGGCATCGACATGCTGCACGTGCCCTACAACGGCGGCGGCCCGGCCATGAACGCGCTGCTCGGTGGCCAGGTGGACGTGACGGCCCAGGCCCCGGGCGTGCTCGCCCCCCACGTGAAGGCCGGCACCATCCGGCTGCTCGGCGGCT
>CAILKA010000470.1 GCA_903834645.1 uncultured beta proteobacterium | reverse complement strand
CGCCCCATCAGGAACTCCATCGACAGGTAGTGCACGCGGCGCCGCGCCGCGCCGCGTTGGGCGTCAGCCGCCTGCGCAGCGGCCCAGCGGTCGGCCAGCAGCCAGCGCGCCGCGCGCGACACCGCAGCCGAGGCGGCGGCGGGGGCGCCGGGGTCGGATCGCTGGCCGAGTTCGTGCCGGAAGGCCTGCCCGAAGGCCGATTCGGCCTGGGCAGGGGTGGCGTGGCCGGTAGGCGCTGCCGCGGGAGCGGCACGAGGGCTCAGGATCTCGGACATGGCAGGCGGGGCCGGGTTCGGCTCTGGAAGGGGTCGGAGTATCGCGGCAATACGGCGCGATGTGTAGTTCTACTACATCGGGATTGCCCGAGATAGAACGTAAGTATTTGATTTATATAGATAAATTTACCAATCTGCGCTTCCAATCTGCGTTGTCGATCAGGCGTTGGCCATGTATATTCTCTACATGGGCGGGTAGCGGCGGTGACCGTGTTCGAGTCGGCGTGAGGGTGCGAGCGCCCCGCGTCGGAGTCCATGCAAGCGGCGTGCCTTCGGTTGTGTCCGGGCGTCCTGGAGGGCGGCGGGCGGGGCGGGGGATGGCTGTGTGTGGGGCAGAGGGCGTGCAGATGGGGTGCGCAAGTGGCTGATGTGCGGCTGGTGAAAGTGTGCAAGTCCTTTGGGGACGTGCATGTGCTGCGCGACATCGATCTGGAGATTCGCGACGGCGAGTTCATGGTCTTCGTCGGCCCATCCGGGTGCGGCAAGAGCACGCTGCTGCGCACGATCGCGGGGCTGGAGGACATCACGGGGGGGGAGCTGTCGATCGGGGGGCGCGTCGTCAACGACGTGCCCCCTGCCGATCGCGGCATCGCCATGGTGTTCCAGAGCTATGCGCTCTACCCGCACATGAACCTGTACGACAACATGGCTTTCGGGCTGCAGCTGGCCAAGGCGCCCCCGGCCGAGATCGACGCGGCCGTGCGCCAGGCGGCGCGGATCCTGCACATCGAGCACCTGCTCGAGCGCAAGCCCAAGGACCTCTCCGGCGGGCAGCGCCAGCGCGTGGCCATCGGCCGCGCGATCGTGCGCAAGCCCCAGGTGTTCCTCTTCGACGAGCCGCTGTCCAACCTGGATGCGGCGCTGCGCGTGAAGATGCGTGTGGAGTTCGCGCGGCTGCACGAGCAGCTGCGCACCACCATGGTCTACGTCACGCACGACCAGGTGGAAGCCATGACGCTGGCCGACCGCATCGTCGTGCTCTCGGCCGGGCGCATCGAGCAGCTGGGCACGCCGCTGGAGCTCTACGAGCACCCCTGCAACCTCTTCGTGGCCGGTTTCATCGGCAGCCCGAAGATGAACTTCCTGTCGGCGCGGCTCGTTGCGGGCGACGCCACGCACGCCATGGTCGAGCTCGAGGGCGGCGCGCGGCTGCGCTGCGAGGTCGATGCCTCGGCCGGCCAGCCGGGCCAGCCGCTCACGGTGGGCGTGCGGCCGGAGCACCTGGCGCTGCGCGGAGTCGGAGCGGGTGGCGACATGGCCAACGCGCTGCAGGCCAGCGTCACCTTCGTCGAGGCCCTGGGCGGCACCACGCATGCCTATGGCAGCCACCCCGCGTCGACAGAGGATCTTTGCTGCGAGCTCGACGGGCGGCTGCGCGTGCGCAGCGGCGAGCTGCTCACCCTCGTCGCGCCGCCGGACGCCTGCTACGTTTTCGATGCAAGCGGACAGGCCTGGCGCCGCCACGTGAGCGCCGAGCGCGCCGCCGCCGCGTGAGCAAGCCCGCGACGCGCGCGCGCACGCTGGCCGTGCTGGCTGGCGCGCTGCTGGCT
>CAILKA010000469.1 GCA_903834645.1 uncultured beta proteobacterium | reverse complement strand
GCTGCGGCTGGGCTCGCGCACCACCGTCATGGGCGAGTGGTGGCAGCCACTTGGCGCCGGCAGCCCCTTCTTCGGCGTGGCTTCCTGGCGCAGGGATGCCGACACCCGCGACTTCTACCTCGACGGCGAGCGCTACTCCCGGCTCGGCTTGTCGGTGGTGGACAGGCGCATCGGGATGGGCCTGTCGCTCGGGCGCATGGGCGACCTGCAGCTGGGCTGGCAGGGCACGCGCTTGCGCATCTCGCCCTTCCTCGCCAGCACGCCGCTGCAGCGTTCGACGGTGGTGACGACCGACCGCCTGTACGCCGAGCTGCGCCTGGACACGCTGGATTCGCTGGCCTTCCCGACCCAGGGCAGCCTCGTGGGGGCGCGGTGGCTCTCGCGCAGCACCGACAGCCTGGCCGTCGGCTGGGAAGCCGAGTTCCGCGCCATGACGGGGTTTCGGTTCGGCCGCTGGGGCGGGCACTTCTATGCCGATGCCTCGCACGGCAGCGACGGGATCGCGCCCGCCTCGCTGGGGGGCTTTCTGCGCCTGTCGGGCACGCCCATCGGGTCTCTGGAAGGGCAGACCAGTCTCTTCGGGCGCCTGGTCATGGGCGTGCCGGTGGCGCACATGCCCATAGGCCTGGGCGGCCCGGTGCGCGCGGGCTTCTCGCTCGAGCTCGGCGGCCTCTTCCCGGCTGGCCAGGGCCGCCAGCTGGGCGACCTGCTCCAGGCGGGCAGCGCCTTCGTGTCGGTGGACACCCGCTTCGGGCCCGTTTACTTCGCCGTGGGTGCCACGCACCGCGGCGGGCAGGCGGTCTACGTCTTCCTGGGCCCCTTCTGGTGAGGCCGCTGGCGGCCGCACGCGGCCCCGTCCGTACCGTCTTGCAGGACAAGAGGTGCCGAATAATGACACCAAAATTGATTCAGTAGCGCGAAGCGGTCCCGTCGCGCAGAGTGCGGGCTCCTTTGACTGCTCCCTGGAGTACCCGCCCCATGATTCCCCGATCGACTCCCGACGCCGTAGGGCCGAGCGCGACCTTCCTCGCCCGGCGCCCTGCGGCCCGCCAGCTGGCCTTGCTCGCCTGGGCGGCGCTGGCCGCCTCGGCGGCCCAGGCTGCCGACTTCTACGCCGGCCTGGGCCTGGGCAGCGCCCGCGTCGGCCTGCCCTGCACCGCCCGCCCGCCCAGCGATCGCACCGCCAGCGGCAGCCACAAGATCTTCGTGGGCGTGGACGCGACCCAGCACCTGGGCGCCGAGCTCGTGGCCTGGGGTCTGGGCGAAGCCCGGGGCAGCGGCCAGCTGGGCTCGAGCCTGCTGCCCGCTCGCACGAGCTCCGAGAGTATCGGCCTGGTGGGGGTGGCGCGCACCCAGATCGACGCCTGGACGCTGCGCGCCCGCCTGGGCTTGGTCCTCGGCTCGGAGTCTCGCACCGAGCTGGACGTGACCTCCATCGGCCCGGTCACTCCCAGCAACACGACCTTGCGCGAGCGCTCGGCGGTCTGGGGCCTCGGGGCCAGTTACGCCCTGAACAAGAACTGGGCGCTGCAGGCCGACTGGGACCGCCTGCCCGCCCGCGTCACGACCGAGACGAAGGCGAAGGCCGACCTGTTCAGCGTGGGCGTGACCTACCGCTTCTGAGCCCGCTCCCGATACGAACAAACCGGAGAATTCCATGATCAAGACCTTGATCGCACTGGCCTGCGCGGCCGTGCTCACTGCCTGCTCCACCACCAGTCCGGACGTCATCGGCCGCGATGACGCCGGGCGCCTGTCGTCCGTGCTCAGCGCCACGGTCGAGAGCGTGCGTGACGTCACCGTCGAAGGCGGCACGGGCGCCGTGGGCGCAGCCACCGGCGCCATCGTGCTCGGCACGGCAGGTGGCAGCGTCGGGGGCAAGCGCGAGCAGGTGGCCGTCGGTACGCTGGCGGCCGTGCTCGGTGGCGTGCTGGGCCACGCCATCGAGCGCAACGCCACGCGCGAGGTCGGGCAGGAGATCATCGTGCGCCTGGCCGGCGGCGAGCGGCGCGCGGTGGTGCAGGCCAAGGGCGCGGAGGCCTTCCGCCCGGGTGACGCCGTCACCCTCGTCACGACCGCAGGCCGCGTGCGCGTGACGCTCGACGGGCGCGCGCCGGCCCGGGGCTCCTGAGCTGCGCCGAGCTGGCTAGCGCGGCGCCGTCCGGCGCATCGCGGTGAAAGCCGCCAGCTCCCACGAGCGCAGCCCCACCACGAGCGTGTAGCCATCACGCTCGTGGGTGGGCAGCCGCGCGTCGTCCTGGTGCAGCCGCGAGAGCTCCTCGGCCAGCCGCTCGATGTGCTGGCGCGCCTGGCGCGCACTGGCCACCGACAGCCGTGCGGGCACGGTCAGCAGCGTCTCGCCCGGGCCGTCGAAGCGGCCGCCGAAGTAGTCGGCCACCACGTGTTCCCGAAAGTACGCCTGCACCGGCCCGTCGGGCCGCCAGCGGAAGGTGCGCGACACGCACAGCCGGTAGCGGTTCAGCGGCTTGAGCTCGATCAGCCCGAGCCGGTCCAGGCGCACGAGGGCGGCGGTGCAGGGCGCGGCGTCGACACGGTAGGTCTCCACGATGTGCTCGAAGCTCCAGTGGCCCAGGCAGCACACCGCCACCAGCAGCAGCACCGGGTCGGCCACGAGCGAGCGCTCCTGCTCGAGCGTGAGCTCGTCGATCCCTGGGGCCGCCTGCAGCGCCTCTTGCAGCACGTCGTGCAGCGGCACGCCCACGGCCTCGCAGAACTGCTCCAGGCGCGCCAGGGTCATGTCGCCCTGGCTGAACACGCGCTTGATGCTCGACTCGCTCATGCCCACGCGCTCGGCCAGCACACGGTAGGTGAGGCCGGCGCGGCGCATCTGCGCGCGCAGCGCCTGCAGCAGGTGTTCGGGCGTGCTCATCCGGTGGCCCCGCGCCGGATCTGCTCGAAGGTGAGCCGCTCGACCTGCACGGTGGCCACGGCGCGGTGCACGTCCAGCCGCAGCGCCGCGGTGTAGCTCAGGTCGATGACGCGGCCCGGCACGAAGGGGCCGCGGTCGTTGACACGCACGATCACCTGGCGGCCGTTGGCCAGGTTGCGCACGCGCGCGTAGCTCGGCAGCGGCATCGTCGGGTGCGCGGCGGTCATCGCGAACATGTCGTAGGGCTCGCCCAGCGAGGTGGGCCGGCCGTGGTAGCGGCGACCGTACCATGAGGCGCCGCCCACCTCGCGCAGTGGGCGGTCGGTGGTGAAGGGCACGTACATCCGCCCGTCGACTTCGTAGGGCTTGTTCGGGCCGCCCGTGCGGATGGGCTCCACGCGCGGCACGGCGTCGGGCGTGCGCTCCAGGTTGGAGGGGACGGAGGAGGGCAGCCCGTCGGTGTCGGGCCGGCGCGAGGCACACCCGGCGCCCAGCAGCCCAAGCGCCGCGCCGCCCAGGGCGACGAGCGCCGAGCGACGGGCCTCCTCTCCCAGGGCACCGGCCCTCGGGGGCTGCGCAATCGCCGTGGGCTCGACGTGTCCTGGCAGGGTCCGCACGGGCTGCAGGATAGCGCGGGCCGCTGCCAGAATGCGCCATGCCCGAGATGCCCCTGCCCGAAATCGAGGTCATGCCGCGCGATCTGTCGCCCTACCGCAGCGGCAACACTGGCATCGACTACGTGCACCGCTTCGACTCCGGCCGCCCCGGGCCGCACGTGCTCGTCAACGCGCTCACGCACGGCAACGAGTTCTGCGGCATGGTGGCGGCCACGCACCTGCTCGACACCGGCGTGCGTCCGCTGTGCGGCACGCTCACGGTGAGCTTTGCCAACGTCGAGGCCTACGAGAGCTTCGATGCGGCGCGTCCCTTCGAGAGCCGCCAGCTCGTGCACAACCTCAACCGCATCTGGTCTGCGCAGTGGCTCGACGGCACCGAGGACAGCCCGGAGCTGCGCCGCGCCCGCGCCATGCGCCCGGCCGTGGCGGCGGCCGACCACATCCTGGACCTGCACTCCACGAGCCAGCCCGTGCAGCCCTTCTGGGTCTATCCGCAGCGCGCGCGCAACGCGCAGGCGGCGTGTGCCATCGGCCGGCCCGCCGTCCACCTCGTGATGCCCGCCGGGCTGGGCTCGGGCGTGCCCCTCATCCAGCACGGTGCGCATGGCCTGGCCGAGGGCGCTGCCGGCGAGGGCGGGGTCGCGCTCGTGGCCGAGTGCGGGCAGCACTTCCAGCGCGCCACGGCCGCGCTGGCCACCGAGGTGACGCTGGACTTCCTGGCCCACTTCGGGCTTGTCGCGCGCGAGCCCGCACCTGGCGCCCGGGGTGCCGCGCAGACGAGGGTGGAGTTGCTGCGCACGGTGGTCGTGCGCACGAGCGAATTCCGCTTCGCGCGGCCCGTGGTGGGCTTCGAGACCTTCGACGAGGGCGAGCTCATCGCCACCGACGGCGACGAGGAGATCCGCGCGCCGTGCCCCCGGTGCACGATCCTGATGCCGGCGCGCCAGCCGGTGCCCGGGCGCGAGGGTGTCTACCTGGCGCGGCCGCTGTAGCGCGCCGTGGCGCCACGAAGAGGGTCGCACCCACCGCAGCCGACCTCACCCGCTGACGCATGACTTGTACGTTGGAAAGCGACTGAGACCGAAGATGCCAGCCTGTGCAGCACCCGCCCGCCCGGCTCCGCGGGCCCTGACCTCAGCCCGCGCCCGACTGCTGGCCTGGATGGCCCTCGCCACGGGTGCTCTGGTTGCGCTCCCCGCCGCCCCTGCAGCGACCGAAGAGGGGGTCAAGGGCTTCTACCGCCAGCCCGCGCTGCGCGGCAACCAGGTGGTGTTCGTCGCCGAGGGCGACCTGTGGCGCGTGGCCCTGGGTGGAGGCCGCGCCGAGCGGCTCACGACGCACCCCGGGCAGGAGGCGTGGCCGGCGCTGTCGCCCGACGGGCGCTGGCTGGCTTTCGTGGGCAGCCATGATGGTGGGGCCGATGCCTATGTGATGCCGGTGGCCGGCGGCGTGCCGCGCCGGCTCACCTGGGAGGGCTCGGGCGTGCGCGTGTGGGGATTTGCCGCCAGCGGCGAAGTGCTCGTGACCCTTCCCTCCCGGCACGGCCATTCCGTCACGCAGCTGCAGGCAGTGGATCCGCGCACGCTGGCGCGGCGGCTGCTGCCGGTGGCTCAGGCCAGCGACGGCGCGCTGAGCGCCGACGGCAAGCGGCTCTACTTCACGCGCAGCGGGCTGCGCGGCGACCACGCGCGCCAGTACCGCGGTGGGGCGATCGCACGGCTGTGGGTGCTCGAGCTCGAGGGCCGCGCCGAGGCCCGGCCCCTGGTGGAAGAGCGCGCCAACGACCGGCGCCCCATGCCCTACCGCGATGCGCGCGGGCAGGAGCGCGTGGCCTTCCTGTCCGACCGCGACGGCACGGTGAACCTGTGGTCGGTGCGCGCCGATGGCGCGGGGCTGCGCCAGCACACGCGCCACGCCGGCTGGGACATCCGGCACGCCGCACTGGACGGCACGCGCGTGGTCTACGCGCTGGGCGCGGACCTGCGCGTGGCCGACCTCTCCACCGACGACGACCGGCTGCTCGACATCCGCCTGGGCGGCGATTTCGAGGCCCAGCGCCAGCGCTGGGTTGCACGGCCGCAGGCCTACCTCACCAAGGTGGCGATGGCGCCCGACGGCGAGCGCGTGCTGCTGGCTGCGCGCGGGCGCCTGGCCACGCAGGGCGTGGGGGCGCTGCGCCGCGCCGAGCTGCCCCAGCCCGCCGACGGGCGCTGCCGCGACGCCGTCTTCGGCCACGATGCGCGCCACGTCTATGCGCTGTGCGACTTCGCCGGCGAGCCCGAGGTGTGGCGCTTTGCGGCCCACGGCACCGATGCGGCGGTGCAGGTCACGCGCGGCGCCACGGCCCAGCGCGAGACGCTCAGCGCCTCTCCCGACGGGCGCTGGCTGGCCCACACCGATCGCGATGGCCGGCTGTGGCTCACCGACCTGAAGGCCCAGGGCTACCCCACGCGGGAGCTCGAGCACAACCGGATGGACGGCCGCTACGACGAGCTGAAGTGGTCGCCCGACGGCACGGCGATCGCCTACACGCGCGCCGTGGGCACGATGACGCGCAGCCAGCTCGTGCTGCTGCGCCTGGCAGATGGCCACCGGCAGGTGCTCACGAGCGACCGTTACGACACCGACTCGCCCGCCTTCAGCCCCGACGGGCGCTGGCTCTACTTCGCCTCTAACCGGCACTTCGCCGTCACGGGCAACCCGAGCCCCTGGGGCGACCGCAACCTCGGGCCCTACTTCGACCGGCGCACGAAGCTCTACGCGCTGGCGCTGCAGCCGGGTCTGCGCGCGCCGATGGCCGTGCCCGACGAGCTGACGCCCGCCGCGGCGGCCGCCCCCCCGGGTGCGGCGTCAGCGCCCGGTGCCGCTGCCTCGGCGCCGACTGCGCCTGCCCGGCCTGCGCGCG
>CAILKA010000468.1 GCA_903834645.1 uncultured beta proteobacterium | reverse complement strand
GGCAAGCTCTACACCGGCCGCTTCGTCGACGAGTTCAACGCCTTCGACCTTCCCGCCGTGGAGCGCGCGGCGCGCGCCGCGAAGTAGGTGGCCCGATGCACCTGGAGGTCGACAGCGTCTCGCTGACGTATCGCACCACGCGCGGCCCGCTGCAGGCGCTGAGCGGGCTCTCCTTCGGCCTGGCCGAGGGGGAGTTCGTCTCGGTGCTGGGGCCCTCGGGCTGCGGCAAGTCGAGCCTGCTGCGCCTGGTCACCGGCCTGCTGCCGCCCAGCCAGGGCGAGATCCGCCTGGCCGGCACGCGCGTGGAGGGGCCGCGCCAGGACGTGGGCATCGTCTTCCAGAGCGCCACCCTCCTGCCCTGGAAGACGGTGCTGGACAACGTGCTTGTGCCTGCGCGGGCGCGCGGGCGCGTCACGCCCGCTCAGCGCGAGGACGCCCGGCAGTGGCTGCGCGCCGTCGGCCTCGAGGGGTTCGAAAGCCACTACCCCGACGAGCTCTCCGGCGGCATGCAGCAGCGCGTGGGCATCGCGCGTGCCATGCTCACCGACCCGCGCCTGCTGCTGATGGACGAGCCCTTCGCCGCACTCGACGCCATGACGCGCGAGGCGATGATGGACGAGTTGCTGCGCGTGTGGAGCGGCACGGGCAAGACCGTGCTCTTCATCACGCACTCCATCCCGGAGGCGGTCTACCTCTCCGACAGGGTGCTGGTGATGGGCCCACGCCCCGGTACGGTGGTGGAGGAGCTGGTGATCGACCTGCCGCGTCCCCGGACACCCGCCACGATGGCCGACCCGCGCTATGCGGCCCTGGGCGTGAGGCTGCGCGATCGCTTCCGGGCGATGCCCGCCCACACACCGGCTGGCAGCGAGTCCACGCCGTGAACCCTGACCGGGCTGCGGCGCGACTGGCCTGGGCCTGGCCCACGGGCACGGTCTGCGCCCTGGTGGCCTTGTGGGCGCTGGCCACGGGCAGCGGCGCGGTGGCCGACTACCTGCTCCCCGGCCCCGGCAAGGTGCTCGCGGCCATCGGGCGCACGGCGGCCGACGGCACGCTCCTCACGCACCTGGCGCCGACGCTTTCCGCCAGCCTGGCGGGCTGGGTGTGCGGCGCCTTGCTGGCCACGGCGCTCGCCGCCCTGGTGACCGAGTTCCGCTGGGTGGAGCGCTCGATCCTCGTGCACCTGCTGGCCCTGCAGGCGGTGCCCAAGGTGTCGCTGGCGCCGCTGGTGTTCCTGTGGGCGGGGTTCGACATCGGCGGCAAGGTCATCCTCGTGACCCTGATCTGCTTCTTTCCGGTCTTCGCCAATGCGATGGCCGGCTTTCGCTCGGTGGGCTCGGGGCCGCTGGACCTCCTGCGCGCCAGCGGCGCGAGCCGCTGGCACACCTGGCGCCACGTCAAGCTGCCCACCGCCTGGCCGGCCATCTTCAGCGGCCGGGAGATCTCGGTCGCGTTTGCGCTCATCGGCTGCGTGGTGATGGAGTTCATCGGCGCCACAAGGGGCCTGGGCTTCCTGATCCAGGATGCCTCGAGCACCTACGACCTGCCGCTGTCGTTCGCGGCCGTGATCGTGCTGGGCGCCATCGGCACAGCGGGCAACGTGCTGCTGCGCGCGGCGCGCCGCCGGCTGCTGCCCTGGGAGGGCGCGGGGCGCCGCGGCAGCGGCCAGGGGGGCGGCCGTGGCTGAGCCGCCGATCGCCCGGGGCGAGACGCTGGGCACGGTTGCGGCCTCGGCCGCGACGCTCGCCGTGGCGCTTGCGGCCTGGGAGGCGCTCGTGCGCGGCCTGGCCCTTTCTCCCCAGGTGCTGCCCGGCCCGGGCCTCGTGGCGCAGGCGCTCTGGCAGGGATGGGTGGGCGGGACGTTCTGGCCCCACATCGCCATCACGCTGCAAGGCGCGCTCGGCGGCTGCCTGATCGGCAGCCTGCTCGGCTTTCTCACCGGGGTGGCCGTGGCCGGCAGCCGACGCCTGCGCCTGGCGCTGTACCCGGTGGTCATCGCGATCCAGTCGATGCCCACCGTGGCGGTGGCGCCGCTCATCGTCGTCTACTTCGGCGTGGGCCTGCCCAGCAAGCTCGTCACCGTGGCGCTGCTGTGCTTCTTCCCGCTGTTCGTCAACACCGTAGCCGGGTTGCAGGCGGCCGACGCACGGCTGGTCGACCTGTACCGCGCCTCTTCGGCCTCGCGCTGGCGCGTGCTGCTCGATGTCCGGATCCCGGGGTGCGTGCCATCGCTGCTGGCGGGGCTGCAGGTGGCGGTGGTGCTGTCCTTCATCGGCTGCGTCGTGTCGGAATTCGTCGCCTCGCGTGCCGGGCTCGGTCACCTCATCAAGACCTATTCCAGCGACCTGAACGTGGCGGTGATGTTCGCCTGCGTGGTCTCGCTGGCCGTGCTCGGGGGCGGCACGGGATACACGCTGAACTGGCTGCGCGAGCGGGTGCGCCTGCGGCTGCGGCTCTAGCCCCGAGGGTGGCAACGGCCCCGCAGAGCGGCTTGCACGGGGCGCCTCACGCCCGGCCAGCGGCCGGAATCACCGAGTAGCCCTCGAGCTCCACACACGGGCTCAGGTAGCCCTCGCGCAGCGGCTCTTCACGCATCAGGTCGGTCGACAGGTACTTCTTGTTGTCGTCGCACAGCACCGTGACCACGGTCGCGTCGTCACCGAGCTCGTCTTGCAGCTGCAGGGCGCCCAGGAGATTGGCGCCAGACGAGATTCCCACACCCAGCCCCAACTCGCGCGCCAGGCGCTGAGCCATCACGATGGCGTCACCGTCGTGCACGGCCACGGGCGCATCGAGCGCGTCCAGGCGGCAGATCGAGGGCACGAACTCATCGGAGATGCCCTGGATGCGGTGCGAGCCCACCTTCTGGCCGGCCGACAGCGTGGGCGACTCGGCGGGCTCCAGCGGGTGCACCCGGACCTCCGGGTGAGCCTGGCGCAACGCCTGGCCAATGCCCATGACCGTGCCGCCCGTTCCCACCCCGGCAACGAAAGCTTGCGCGGCGAGGCCCTGCGATGCGAGCTGGGCGACGATCTCGGCCCCGGTGCCCAGCGCGTGGGCCTCCACGTTGCAGGGGTTGTCGAACTGTCGGGGCAGGTACACGCCTTCACGCTCAGCCGCCCGCTCCTGCGTTTGGCGAATCGCGCCCAGGAAGCCGCCCTCTTCACGGCTGACCAGGCGCAGCGTGGCGCCAAAGGAGGCGATCAGCGTCATGCGCTCGCGGCTGAGCCAGTCGGGCATGAAGATCTCGACCTGGCAACCAAGGGCCCGGCCCACTGCGCTCATCGAGATGCCGGTGTTGCCGCTGGTGGCCTCTGCGATCGTGTCGCCAGGCTGGAGGAAGCCTTGGCGCAGGGCCTGGCCCAGGACGTGCAGCGCCATGCGGTCCTTGATGCTGCCGGTCAGGCTCAGGTACTCGGCCTTGGCATGGACGCGGCGACGGCGTCCGCGGACCTTCAAGTCCAGGGCGAGC
Source organism: uncultured beta proteobacterium (assembly GCA_903834645.1). GTDB lineage: Bacteria > Pseudomonadota > Gammaproteobacteria > Burkholderiales > Burkholderiaceae_C > Rubrivivax. The sequence continues at coordinate 4,929 of CAILKA010000468.1, read as the reverse complement.
ATCGGTGTGCGGCCGATCATGCCCGCGAGCGCATGCAGCGCGGTGTAGGCCCGGGCGTGAGCCGGCGCCTGGCCCAATCCGGGCGCCATCCCCCTGAGTTCGGCGAACGGGCGTGGGCCCTTCGGATGGAGTCGAGGCATGGCAGTGCGGCAGCGGATGAGCGCCCGATTCTGGGCAGCCCGCCCCGCACACCCATCCCAAATTCCGTCGAATCCAGGTCCAGAATCGGCATCGAATTCCAGATGAAGGTCTTGATGTGAAACTTGACTCCATCGATCGGCGAATCCTGGAAAGCCTCCAGCGCGACGCCGATGTCCAGGTGGCCGACCTGGCCCAGCGGGCGGGCACCTCCGCCTCATCTTGCTGGCGGCGAATCCAGCGCCTGCGTGAAGCCGGCGTCATCACGCGCCAGGTGGCGCTGGTGGACCCGCGCAAGGTCAACGTGGGTGTGACGGTGTTCGTGGCCGTCAAGACCAGCCGCCACACCAACGAGTGGTTCGAGCGCTTTCGCGCGACCGCGGAGTCCATCCCCGAGGTGGTCGAGTTCTACCGGATGAGCGGCGACATCGACTACCTGCTGCGTGTAGTCGTGCCCGATATCGCAGCCTACGATGCGGTCTACAAGCGCCTGACCCGCGGCACCGACCTGGCCGACGTCAGCTCGAGCTTTGCCATGCAGGAGCTGAAGTTCACGACGGCCGTGCCGCTGGACTACGCCTGAGGCGCGCGCCTCACCGCCCCCGGCGCTACGCGCCTTCCACCGCGTCGTGGCTGGCCACCGCCACCACGGCCGGGCGGCCGCTGCGGTTGGCAATCGCGTGGTTGCCCCCGCGCACGACGCCGATCTCGCCGGCCTTCAGCGTCGTGTGGCCGGTGTCGAGCACGAGCGTGATCTCGCCTTCGGTGACGACGAGGAAGTCCACCGTGCGCGAGCGCTGCGAGTAGGGGTACCCAGGCAGGCTGCCGCAGGTGGCCACGGCCTGCGCGCCGATGGAGGCGTACCAGGCCTGGGCCTGCGCCACGCCGGCGCGGCCCTGCCACGCCTCGTCCGGCGGCACGTTCAGCACGTTGAGCACCGCGCCCGTGGGCGGCGGAATGAGCACGTGCGGCAGGTGCAGCGACTCGGTGACCATCGGCGCGGGGTGACGCTCGGCCACCCAGATGCGCTGCAGCGCGAAACCCGGGCGAGCCGGATCGAGCCGCACGTCGGGTGAGGGCGCGTCGCTGACGATGCGCGATCTGCCCGGCTCGTGGTCGATGGTGACGACGCGCCGCTGAGGCCGCACGCCCTCGGGCAGCCGCATGCCCGGTGCGGGCTGCAGGGTGGGCAGGTCCTGCTCCACGAGGCCGTGCGAGCCGTCTCCGGGGCCGAAGTCGGCGGAGAACATGTCGAAGGCCATGTGGCAGCCCTTGGCCGAGCTGTCCCACAGGTGCCAGGCGCCGCCCTGCACCACGATGTCGCCGGGCACGATGGTGGTGCGGCCCTCGTCGCACACGAGGATGCGCTGGCCCTCCAGCACGATGCCGAAGTCCAGCGACTCGGTCTTGTGCATGTCGGAGATGCAGAAGTTGTTGCCGCCCCCGCGGTCCCAGGAGCGACCGCCGTCGCCGGCGCGCTTGGGCGGGTGCGGGGCGACGATGGGCGGCATGCGGCTCGGGTCGCCGCCGTCGGACAGCCAGTGCACCACGCGCACGTGGCCGCCGGCGGCCGGCCCGGGGAACTCGTCGGGCCAGCGCCCGGTGTCCTCCTGCCCGTGCAGCGGCTGCGGCGTCTTGCGCCAGACCCAGAAGTCGGTGAAGCCGCGGCCCTTGAAGGTGGCGTTCTCGTGCTGTCCGGGCGCCTGGCCCTCGTGCGTGATGACGGAGCGGCCTTGCGCATCGAGCCCCGTGATGACGCGGCGCATCGCCTTGAGCGTGGGGCTGAGCTGGGGAGGGGCGGAGCTGGAGAAGGACATGGTGTGCGACGGTCGAGGACGGCCGTGGAGGGGTGTAAGGGGACGGGTCGAAGGCTCGGCCGGCTCGGCGCGAGGGCGGCTCAGTCGGCGGTGGCACCCGAGTCGCGCACGATCGGCCGCCACTTGGCCGTCTCCGACTTCAGGTAGGCGTCCAGTGCGGCCGGGTTGCTGTGTCCGATCTCGAAGCCGGCGCTGCCCAGGCGCTCGCGCACCTCGGGCTGCTGCAGGATGGCGCCGAGCTCCCGGTTCAGGCGGTCGATGATCGGCCGGGGCGTGCCGCGGGCGGCGAAGATGCCGTAGGCCAGCTCCATCTCGATGTCGGGAAAGCCCGACTCGACGAAGGTGGGCACGTCCTTGGCATAGGGCGAGCGCTGGCCGCCGAACACGCCCAGTATCTTCAGGCTCCCGCTGGCTGCGGCCTGCAGCACCGCCGGCAGCCCCACGATGGCCAGCGGCACATGGCCTCCCAGCAGGTCCTGCAGCGCAGGGACCGCGCCCTTGTAGGGCACGTGGTTGAGCTTGATGCCCGCCTTGGCGTTGAGCAGCTCGCCGCCGATGTGCTGCGGCGAGCCCGTGCCCGCCGAGGCGTAGGAGACGCTGCCTGCCGGCCGCGCCTTGGCCCAGGCCACGAGCTCGCGCACGTTGTTCGGCGCCACCGAGGGGTGCGCCACGAGGGCGAGCTGGGAAGACACCACGCGCGCCACGCCGTCGAGGTCGCGCTCGGCGTCGAAGGGCATCTGCTTGTAGAGCGTGGCATTGATGGCCAGGATGCCGACGATGTTGACCAGCAGCGTGTGCCCGTCCGGACGCGACTTGGCCACGACGTCCGTGCCGATGTTGCCGCCGGCGCCGGGGCGGTTCTCCACCACCACCGTGCGCCCGAGGATCTCGCCCAGGCGCGTGCCCAGCAGCCGACCGACCACGTCCGACGGGCCGCCCGCGGTCTGCGGCACGATCAGGCGCAGGTTCTGCGAGGGCCAGCCCTGCTGCGCGCCCACGGGCAGGCAGGCCGCGGCCAGCGCGGCCGCGGCGGCGCGGCGGGTGAGGGTATGCGTCATCACTTCTGCTCCTCGGGTTCGGGGTCGACCTGCAGCGCCTCCAGAAAGCGCGAGACGAGGTTGTAGGCCGCGATCGTGGCCGTCAGCTCCGTCACCTCGCGCGTGCTGAACAGCCGCCTGATGGGCTCGAAGATCGCGTCGGGCACGTGCACGTCGCGCGTCATCGAGTCCGTGTAGCCCAGCACCGCGCGCTCCTGGTCGGAGTACAGGCTGCTGGCCTCCCAGTTCGACACGGCGTCGATCTGCTGCTGCGTGAGGCCCTCCTTGAGCGCAAAGGGCACATGGCTCACGAACTCGTAGTCGGCCTGGTTGATGACCGCGATGCGCAGGATGGCGAGCTCGCGCAGGCGCCCGGAGATCAGGCACTTCTGGCGGATGGCGGTGAGGAAGTTCAGCCAGCCCTGCGCCACGGGCGGGCTGTTGAGCAGCATGCGGTAGAGGTTGTGCAGCTTGCCGCGCTCGGCCACGATCTGCGCGCGCAGCTGGGCCACTTCCGGGTTGCTGTCATCGGGGTAGGGAATGCGTGCCATCGTGGGGGTCTCCTGTCAGGCCACTCTAATCATCCGGACAATTGCGGTCAATGCGTAGACCCCCTGGAGCCGGCGCGCGGTGCGGCCTGGGCCGCACTCCGAGGCTGCCGCCGCGCGGCTCAGCGCCCCTTGAGCTTGAGCAGCTGCCGGGTCTCGTCGGGCGTGGCCACTTCCAGGGACAGCGACTCGACGAGCGCGCGGATGCGCTGCACCTGCTGCGCGTTGCTGCGGGCGAGCTGGCCCGGGGCATCCCACAGCGAGTCCTCCAGGCCCACGCGCGCGTGGCCGCCCATGAGCAGCGACTGCGTGGCCACCGGCATCTGGTTGCGGCCGGCCCCGAGCACCGAGAACACGTAGTCGTCGCCGAAGAGCCGGTCAGCCGTGCGCTTCATGTGCGCCACGTCCTCGGGGTGCGCGCCGATGCCGCCCAGGATGCCGAACACGCCCTGGATGAAGAGGGGCGCCTGCAGCACGCCGCGCTCCAGGAAGTGCGCGGCGGTGTACAGGTGGCCGATGTCGTAGCACTCGATCTCGAAGCGCGTGCCGTTGCGCGAGCAGGAGGTGAGGATGCGCTCGATGTCCTGGAAGGTGTTCTTGAAGATGCGGTCGACGCTGCCTTCGAGGTAGCTGCGCTCCCAGTCGTGGCGCAGCTCGGGGTAGCGCGCGAGCATCGGGTACAGGCCGAAGTTCATCGAGCCCATGTTCAGCGAGGCCACCTCCGGCGCGAAGCGCAGCGCCGGCTGCAGCCGCTCCTCGATGGTCATGGTGGCCGCGCCGCCAGTGGTGATGTTGATGACCACGTCGCAGGCCTGCATGATCGCCGGCAGGAACTGCGCGAAGAGCGCCGGATCCTGCGTGGGACGACCGTCCACCGGGTCGCGCGCGTGCAGGTGCACCACGGAGGCGCCAGCCTGCGCCGCGCCGATGGCAGCCTCGGCAATCTCCTGCGGCGACACCGGCAGGTGCGGGGACATCGAAGGCGTATGGATGGATCCGGTCACCGCGCAGGTGACGATGACTTTGCGGGCACGGGCCATGGGACGCTCCGGATGCGGGGAGGGACAAGGCCCAAGGTATCACATTGTTCGGACAATTCAATCAGGCGCCGCGCTTGCCGGGCGCCGCGCGCTCGCGGCGCAGCTGGAAGTTGAACGAGTAGCGCGGCGCGGGATGCACGGCGATGGACACCTCGAAGAGGCGCACGTCGGCATCGGCGTAGCGGCGGATGGTGGTCAGGGCCGCGGCGCCCGCGGGCACCTTCAGCAGTGCAGCCGATGGCTCGGGCACGAGGCTGGCCGAGATCTCGAAGTCGGTGGAGGCGGCCTGCACGCCGTACAGCTCGGCGATCTGGTCGGCAAAGGGCAGCTGGGCATGGCGGCGGTGGCG
>CAILKA010000467.1 GCA_903834645.1 uncultured beta proteobacterium | reverse complement strand
CCGCATGGGCCTGGGTGGCTTCAGTGGGCCACGAGCATGTCGCACAGGCCGGCGAGGTCCGGCTCGTCGCCCAGGCCGGGGCGCTCGCTCAGGCGCACCCGGCCATCGGCCACCTGCGCGACGGGGCCGCAGGTGGCCGTGCGCAAGGGGTTGGGGTTGGCGTCCACCTCCAGCATGCCGTCCCCGCCTGCGGCGGCGAGCAGGTGCGCCGAGGCGAGCAGCCCCACGCCCGCGCCGAGGAAGTGCGGGCAGTAGCGCAGCCCGCGCTCCAGCACCTGGCGCGCCACCGGCAGGCAGGCGCTGAAGCCGCCCCACTTGGCCAGGTCGGGCTGCACCACGCCCAGGCAGCGGGCCTCCAGCGCATGGGCGAAGGCCTCGTGGCTGGCCAGGTTCTCGCCGGCTGCCAGGGGCATGGGTGCGCGCGCAGCCAGCGTGCGCCATTCGTCCCAGGGGCGGGTGGCACGCAGCGGCTCCTCGAGCCAGCGCAGCCCGAAGGGCGCGAAGGCCGCAGCGTGCTCGGTGGCGGCTTGCAGGTCCCAGGCCTGGTTGGCGTCGACCATCAGGGCGCAGTCGCCCACGGCCTGCCGCAGCGCGCGCAGGTTGCCCAGGTCGCGGTCCGTGCCGAAGCCCACCTTGAGCTTGAAGGCGCGGTAGCCCTGTGCGTGCTGCTCGGCCGCGAGCCGCTCGGGTTGCGTGGGGTTCAGGCCGCTGGCGTAGACCGGCACCTCAGGGCTGGTGCCACCCAACACCCGCCACAGCGGCTGGCCCAGGCGGCGCGCGTGCAGGTCCCACAGCGCGATGTCGAGCCCGGCGATGCACTGCGCGATGGGCCCGGGCTCGGCGGACTGGATGGCCAGCACCTCGGTGCGCGCGGTCAGGGCCTCGAAGGCTGCGGAAGGCGAGGCGTAGGCCACCCCCTGCAGCAGCGGCGCGAAGACGCTGTCCAGCAGCCGCGCGCGGTGCTCGGCGCCCACAGAGGGGAAGTTGCACCAGACCTCGCCCCAGCCGTGGGCGCCGTCGCGGTCGGTCAGGCGGACGAACAGCGCGGGGCGGTCCCGCATGATCCCGAAGGAGGTCTGCACTGGCGTGGCGATCGGGCTGCGCAGCACGAAGGCATCCAGGCGGTCGATGGTCAGCATCAGGGCACCAGGTCCATTTCGAAGTGGATGTAGTCGCCCCGGTAGGTGATCTCGCCGAGGTACAGCACCGTGCCGTCGGGCGCGGTGAAGACGCGCCGCACCTCGGCCACCGGGGCGTTCAGTGGCAGCTCCAGCAACTGCGCCGCCTCGACGTCCGCGGTACCGATGGCCAGCGTCTGCCAGGCGCGTGCGATCTTCACCTTCGGCAGGTCCAGCAGCACCGGGACCACGGTCTCGCTGCGAAAGCGCCGCGGCGCGAGCTTGAACACCCGCTCGTCGAGGTGGATCGAGATCACGCAGTAAGCCACCTCCTGGCGTGAGTGCACCCGGCGCAGGAATCGGTAGGCGGGGGCGGGGTGGCCATCGCGCTCGCGCAGCGCGGGCATGGCGGCGGTGTCCTCGATGAGCGTGAGCTTGGGCTTGTCCTGGCGGTAGACGTCGGCGAGTTCGCGCAGGGTCGTGGCCAGCCGCAGCGAGCCGGTGGCGTCGGCCCGGGCGGTGACGAAGGTGCCCCGCCCGCGCTGGGGCAACACCAGGCCCTCGCGCGTCAGGCGCTCCACCGCCTGGCGCACCGTGACGCGCGCCACGCCGAACTCCGCCACCAGGTCGTCCAGCGACGGCAGCTTCTCGCCCTCCTTCCACACGCCGCGGGCGATGCGCTGGCGAAGCAGGTCGGCCAACTGCGCGTACCGCGGGACGGGGCTGTGGCTGAAGGTG
>CAILKA010000466.1 GCA_903834645.1 uncultured beta proteobacterium | reverse complement strand
GCCTGGGCCTGCATCGGGTCCAGCGGCAGGCCCTCGCGCTGCCGGCTCGCGGCCTCGCAGAAGAAGCGCCGCACATCGTGCTGGGAGGGCTGGAACATCGATGCATTGTCGCGCGCCGGCGCAGCTAGACCCGCCTGGCGTCGGGGTCTTGGTTAGGGGTGAGTCCCGAGGTCACGAGGCCCTCGCGTGGGTAGCATCGATTCCCCCGCGGCGAAGCCCGTCGCGGCTGGAAGGACAAGCCAGAAGAACAGCGAGAGGGCAAGGTGTGACTTCCACGCAGGACGACCCGATTCCCGCTGCCCCGCTGCGCGTGGCGCACCTGCAGGACTTGCGCGACCGTGTGGGCGAGGTCCTGTGCACCGGCCCCTGGATCGAAATCGACCAGCGCCGCATCGATCTCTTCGCCCAGGCTACCGACGACCACCAGTGGATCCACGTGGACCACGAACGGGCCGCCCAGGGGCCCTTCGGCACCACCATCGCGCACGGGTTCCTGACGCTGTCGCTGCTGCCCATGCTGTTCGAACGCGCGCTCGTCATCGAGGACGTGCGCATGGGCGTGAACTACGGGCTCAACCGTGTGCGCTTCACTGCGCCCGTGCCCGCTGGCGGGCGCATCCGGGGGCGGTTTCGCCTGCTGAGCTACGAGCCGCTGGAGGGCGGCGCGCAGCTCGTGATGGAGGTGACGATGGAGCTCGAGGGCTCGTCCAAGCCTGCCTGCGTGGCCGAGTCGGTGAGTCGGCGCTATGTCTGAAACGTCCTCGCTGCCTCTGCGTCCTGGCACCTCGCCCGGCCGCGTGCACGCGCCCGGCCTGGAGATGCCTGCGCGACCCCCGCCCTGAGCCTGCCATCCGGCGTTCGCTTCATCTCACTGCGAGAGCGTGCCCGCTTCCCGAGGCACGCCCCGTTCCACAAGCTTCGAGGGGGACTTGTATGAGAGTGATGTTGATCGACGACCACCCGCTGATCGTGTCGGCGATGCAGCGGATCCTGCGTGAACTCGACCTGCAGACTGCCGTGGTGACTGCCGGCAGCGCAGCCGCGGCACGCGAGGTGTTGCAGGCAGACGCCAGCTTCGACCTGCTGCTGCTTGACCTGGCGTTGCCCGATATCGACGGGCACGCCTTCCTGGGCGAACTGCGCCGCACCCACCCTTCGCTTCCGGTCGTGGTGGTGTCGGCTTCCGAGCGGGCGGCCGATGTGGTGCGGGCCATCGATGCCGGCGCCATGGGCTTCGTCACCAAGCGCACGACGCCGCAGGCGCTGCTGCAGGCGCTGCGCGCCGTGCTGCAGGGCGTGATCGTGGTGCCCGACGAGCTGTCCCCCGAGCCGCTGCCCGAGCCTGACGCCGTGACCGCCCACGTCGCGGTGAGGCCGCTTGCCGGGCTGCCCGAGCCCGGGTCCGAGCCCGGGCTCGATGGCCGGGCATCGCTGCGTGCATGCCTGCGCAGCCTGGGCATGACGCCACGCCAGCTCGATGTGCTCGAACTGCTGCTGCAGGGCAAGCCCAACAAGCTGATCGCGCGCGAGCTGCGCCTGTCTGTGGAGACGGTCAAGGATCACGTGCGCGCGGTGCTGCGCACGCTCAACGTCACCACGCGCACACAGGCCGTGCTCGCCGTGAGCCGGATGCTCGCAGCCCCGGGCCCGCTGGCCACGTGGACGCGCCCGCTCGCGCCCTGAGGGCTCCTGCGCCCCGCCGCCGGCTGCGTCCGGCTGCGGCCGACCGGTTGCGGGTGATGGCCCTGCAGACGCCTTCGGTGCTGGCGGGCAATGCGCTGGGGGTGGTGCTGATCGCGGCGATCTTCTGGGGTGTCGCGGGCCCGGCCTGGGTGGTGCCCTGGGTGGCCGTGGCGGGGCTGATGTGGGCGCTGCGTCTCGTGCACTGGCGCCGGTTGCCCGCCGACACCCCTGAAGGCGCTGTCGCGCTCAGGCAGTGGCGCCGCGGCTGGCGCGTGCTCGTGGTGTCGATGGGGGCATGGTGGGGGGTGGCGGTGTGGCTCTTCTGGGAGCCCGGTGAGCCACACCAGCGGCTCATGCTGCTGCTCATCGTGTGCAGCTACGCGATCGGCTCGGTGCAGCTGCTGGCCATGCAGCCGCGCGTGTTCGTCGCCTTCCTGGCCGTGCTGCTCGTGCCTGCGATCGCCCGCGTCGCGCTCGATGACGGGCAGCCGTGGCACTGGCAGCTCGCGGGGGTGCTGGCGTTGCTGTTTGCGATCACGCTCTTCATGGGGCGCACGCATGGCGACGCGCTGTCGCGCGCGCTGTGGCTCAAGAGCCGAACGGACACGCTGGCCGAGCAGCTTCGCCAGGAGACCGCCCAGGCCCAGGCCGCACGCCGGCAGGCCGAGGCGGCCAGCCGGGCCAAGACCCGGTTCCTCGCCGCCGCCAGCCACGACCTGCGCCAGCCGCTGCATGCGATGGGCCTGTTTGCCGAGACGCTGCGCCACCGGGTGCACGACGCCGAGGTGGCCGATCTCGTGGCGAGCATCCAGGCCTCGGTGGATGCGCTCGAAGGCCTGTTCGGCGAACTGCTCGACCTGTCGCGGCTGGATGCCGCGGCAGTGGCGCTCGAGCCGCAGGCGGTGCGGCTCGAGACCCTCTATGCCAGGCTGCGCCTGAGCTTCGAGCCTGCTGCGCGCGACAAGGGCCTGGCGCTGGCGTTTCGGGGCGGGCAGCAGTGCGTGCGGGCCGATCCGCTGGCCCTGGAGCGCATGCTGCGCAACCTGGTGGCCAATGCCATTCGCTACACCGATGCGGGCGCGGTGCTGGTGAGCGCGCGTGCGCGCGGCGGACGCGTGCGGCTGCAGGTCTGCGACAGCGGCGTGGGCGTGCCGCCGGCGGCGATGCCCCGGCTCTTCGAGGAGTTCTACCAGGCCCACCCCGGCCGGCCTGTGGGGGCTTCGGAGCGCAAGGGGCTGGGCCTGGGCCTGTCCATCGTGGCGCGGCTGGCCGAGCTCTCGGGCACGCGGATCCGGGTGCGATCGCGCGAGGGCAGGGGCTCGATCTTCGGCTTCGAGCTGCCGATCTCGCAGGCGCCTGCGCCTGCGTCAGCGGGTGCGGCTGCCGCACCCGCGCCAGTGTCGCTTGCGCCCACGCTGCATGGGCGCCATGCAGTCGTGGTCGACGACGACGAAGCCGTGCGCGTGGGCCTGTCGAAGCTGCTGGGTACCTGGGGCGCGCGCGCAACTGCCTTCGGAGACCGTGAGGCCCTGGACGCCTGGCTGGCCTCGCCCCAGGCCCAGGCACCGGACTTCGTGATCGTGGACCACCGCCTGGTGGTGCCCGGAGACGGTCTGCAGGCGCTCGAGCAGCTGCGTGCCGCCTGGCCTGGCCGCACGATGCCGGCCGTGCTCGTGACGGGAAGCCTGCTGGACACGCCCGAGTCCCACGATGCGCTGGCGGCGATCCCTGCGCTGCACGTGCTGCGCAAGCCCGTCCCGCCTGGGCGGTTGCGCGCCCTCATCGGCTTCCTGCTCGGGCCGCAGGGCCAGGTGCCGTGACCGGCTGCCGCGTTGCGCGCGCCCAAGAGCCGACGCGCCAGGTGCACCACACTGCGTACGATGCGCCCCCTGCGCCCGACGATGCCGCCCCTTCCGCCGGCCGACCCGCGCACACGCTGGAGCGTGGGCTACTGGGTGCTCGCGATGGCGCTGCTGCTCCTGGCGCAGTCGTGGTGGCAGGCGCGCAGCACGGTGGAGGCCGTGCCCTACAGCGAGTTCGAGCAGGCGCTCGAGGAGGGCCGGGTAGCCGAGGTGCTGGTGAGCGACACACAACTCACCGGGCGACTCAAGGCCCCCGATGCCCAAGGCAAGTCGGTGATCGTGGCCACGCGCGTGGAGCCGGCGCTGGCCGAGCGGCTGGCCCGCTTCCAGGTGCCCTATGCGCGCGAGACTGACCACGCCTTCTTGCGCGAGCTGCTCTCATGGATCGTCCCGGCGGCCGTCTTCTTCGGGCTGTGGTGGCTCGTCGTGCGGCGCCTGGCCGAGCGCCAGGGCATGCCCGGCTTCATGAACATCGGAAAGAGCCGCGCCAAGGTCTACGTGGAGCGCGATACCGGCGTGACCTTTGCCGACGTGGCGGGCGTGGACGAGGCCAAGGCCGAGCTGCAGGAGGTGGTGGCCTTCCTGAAGGATCCGCAGGGCCACGGACGCCTGGGCGCGCGGTTGCCCAAGGGCGTGCTGCTGGTGGGGCCGCCGGGCACCGGCAAGACGCTGCTGGCCAAGGCGGTGGCGGGCGAGGCCGGCGTGCCCTTCTTCAGCATCTCGGGCAGCGAGTTCGTCGAGATGTTCGTGGGCGTGGGTGCGGCGCGCGTGCGCGACCTCTTCGAGCAGGCGCGCCAGCGCGCGCCGGCGATCATCTTCATCGACGAGCTCGACGCGCTCGGTCGCGCCCGTGGCCTGGCCGGCGCCTTCGGCGGCCTCGATGAGCGCGAGCAGACGCTCAACCAGCTGCTCGCCGAGCTCGACGGCTTCGACAGCTCCGCGGGCCTCGTGCTGCTGGCCGCGACGAACCGGCCCGAGATCCTGGATCCGGCGCTGCTGCGCGCCGGGCGCTTCGATCGCCAGGTGCTCGTGGACCGCCCTGACAAGGCCGGGCGTGTGCAGATCCTGAACGTGCACGTGAAGCGGCTGAGGCTCGACCGCACGCTCGACCTGGCACAGGTGGCCGCCCTGACAACGGGATTTTCCGGGGCCGATCTGGCCAATCTGTGCAACGAGGCTGCGCTGGCGGCCACGCGCCGGGGTGCCCAGGAGGTGCAGCTGCAGGACTTCACGAGCGCGGTGGAGCGCATCGTGGCGGGGCTCGAGAAGCGCAGCCGCGTGCTCGCGCCGCGCGAGCGCGAGGTCATCGCCTTCCACGAGATGGGGCACGCCCTCGTGGCGATGTGGCTGCCTGGCGGCGATGCCGTGCACAAGGTGTCGATCATCCCGCGGGGCATCGGGGCGCTGGGCTACACCCTCCAGCGCCCGAGCGAGGACCGCTACGTGCAGACGCGCTCGGAACTGCAGCGCCGCATCACGGTGCTGCTGGCCGGGCGTGCGGCCGAACTGCTGCGCTTCGGAGAGGTCTCCACCGGCGCGGCCGACGATCTCGCCCGTGCCACCGACCTCGCGCGCGACATGGCGATGCGCCATGGCATGGTCGATGCGCTCGGGCCCGTTGCCTACGAGGAGCCGCCGCCCCGATTCCTGGAGCTGCCTCCGGGCCTGGAGGGGGCAGCGAGGCGGCGTCACGGTGCACGCACCCAGCAGCGCATCGACGATGCGGTGCGCGAGCTCGTGGGCGAGGCCTTCGAGCGGGCGCGCGCACTGCTCGAGGCCCGTCTGGCCACACTCGAGCGCGGGGCCGCGCAGCTGCTGGCGAGCGAGACGCTGGACGAAGCGGCGCTGAGAGGGCTGGTGGACGGTGCAGCGGCGGCCGACTGTGTGCCGTCGATCGCGACGCCGCCCGCGACGCCGCCCGCGGTGCAGGCAGCCTGAGCGGGCTCTCAGCCCGCCCGCAGGAGCCAGGCATTCAGGCCCAGCAGGTAGGCCAGGCCGGCCAGCCCGAGCAGCAGCGTGTAGCGCAGCGCCTGGCCGTGCCACAGCTTCGTCACGGGCACGTCGAAGGTCGTGGCGGCGGTGGCGAACGGCAACGTCCAGATCGAGGAGCTCGCACTCAGGCCCCAGGCGAAGACGGTGGCGCTGACCAGCGCCACCGGATGGATGCCGAAGGCGCCTGACCCGAGCACCGGGAGCACGAGCCCGGCTCCGATCATCGGATGCACGCCGATCTGCCCGAGCGTGTACAGGCCCGCCACCAGGACCACCAGCAACCAGGAGCCGTGCACTGCGGCGGCGTCCACGCCCTGTGCCGCGGCCTGGACACTCGGCAGCGCCGCGATGCATACCCCCAGGACGCTCGCCCCCACGACCACCAGCATCTCGTCGGACAGCCGCCCGAAGTGCGAGAGCGTGGTCCGGGTGACGAGGGCCACCGTCGCACCGCCCCGCCCGGCGAGATAGGTGGCGCACAGCACGGGCAGCGCCAGCGCCACGGCCTGCAGCCCACCGAACCCCCAGGCGTTGAGCGTCAGCACGGCGCCAAAGGTCAGCGCCATCGGCACGGCGAGCAGCGAGAGCGGCTGCGCGGCCTGCCAGCTGGCGTGCCAGCCGATGCCGGGGGTGAAGAGCCGCATCGACAGTGCCAGCCCGATGAGCCCCAGGCCCAGGCCGGCCAGCATCACCTGGGCCAGCGGCGCCGCTGGCACGAGCTGGCTCGAGAAGCCCATGGCCACGAAGAAGGGCGACCACATCACGGAGGTCGCCATCCCGCGTATCGCGGCGCCCGCGCTGTCGATGCGCTGGCGTTCGCTCGCGTCGCGTGCCAGGCCGATCGTCAGGACCCCCATCACCCCGACGCTCAGCACCGAGCCCAGGCCATGGGCGCCCAGCAGCACGGCCTGCACGGCTTGCGGCCCGTCCAGGCGCGCGCAGCGCTCGCGGAAGCGCGAAGCCAGCGGGCTCGACTGGGCGGTGGCGCGCAGCAGCAGCAGCGAAGGCAGGAACGCTCCGAAGACCATCGCCTGCTCCAGGCCGCGCCACAGCAGCGCGGGCCTGCCCATGCCGAGCGCCAGCGCGCAGGCCAGCGCCCACACCACGGCGAACAGCAGCCGCATGTGCCGGCTGGCCTGCAGCAATGCCATCACCAGGAACAGCGCCAGCAGCGCGACCGAACACCAGCCCAGCGCGGGCCAGTGCGTCACGAGGTAGCTCAGCTGCGCCAGCCACAGCGCGCACAGGCAAGCCGAGGCCGTGGTGGGCAGGCGTGATCTCGACGCAGGCGGCAGGGGCGCCTGCGCGGGGGGCGCGTCCGGGTGCATCAGCTCTCGAAGCTGCTGAAGCTGGCGAACTCGGCCAGCGGTGCGCGCTGCGTCTGCAGCCGGTTGACCACATGGTCCGTGTCGGCGTGCCCGAGGGCCAT
>CAILKA010000465.1 GCA_903834645.1 uncultured beta proteobacterium | reverse complement strand
GGACGACCCGAACTGCACAACGACATGGGCGTGCTGTTCCAGGACCGTGAGGACTTTGCCAAGGCCATCACGTTTCACAAGCGCGCCCTCCGGTTCAAGCCGGACTTCACGCCAGCGCTCATCAACATCGGCGTGGCGCAAAAACGCCTGGGCCGCATCGAGGAAGCCATCCAGGCCTACCAGGCAGCGCTCGAAATCGACGCGAACCTGCCCGAAGCCCACAACAACCTGGGCAACCTGTATCGCATCCAGGGTCGGCACGCCGAGGCCTTAGAGCACATCCAGCGCGCATTGCAATTGCGGCCCGACTACGCCGACGCGCAAGCCAACTGGGACGCAGCCGCCTCGCACGCAGGCCCAGCCCCCGCCCAGGTGCCCACCCGGGCAGGGAGCCAGCGCCGCGCCGGGCGCCAGGCGTTGCAGCCCGCGACCAGCCTCAACCGCAAGAAGAGCCCTCCAGCCCATCGCACTTCCAAGCCATGCGTTCAGTGACGATCCAGCCCCAGCCGCCGGTGCTGCGGGTGCCCGACCACGGTGATGCGCAGCACGGGCCGATCAGTCTCGTGTCGGGAGACGAGGAACTGGCCGCCTTCAGCATCGACAGCGCCAAGGTGCGCGGTCGCAGGCGGCTGCAACTGGAGGGCTGGTCCACCGGCAGCCTGTCGTTCGCACTCGAGCTCGACGGAAGACCCATCGACCATGCGATCAGCCGCCGCAGCAGACCGGATGTCGCAGCGGCACGCTGCGTGTCCGAGGACGATGAGGGGCTCGGATGGACGATTGTGTCGGCCCCCGATGCGGCGACCCCCCACGGCGAGTGGACGATCCACGTCACCCTCGACTCCCCCAGGCAGGGCGCCACGCATGGCTTTCGCATCGTCGTCGATCCGGCAACGCTGCCCTCGGGTGCACTCGACCCAATCCAGCCCGTGGGGTTCGTCGAGGTGGCCAGTGCTTCCTCGGCATCCGGCGAGGCCGTGGTCGTGGGGTGGGCCATCGCACCACGGGGCCAGCCCCTGTTCATCGAGCAAGACGGTGTCCTGCATGAACTCGAGGGGCCCGTCGTGCGCTTCTCGCGGCAGGATGTCTCGGATGCGTACCGTGCCTCGCATGGCGACCTGACCTCCAACGCGGGCTTCGTGATCCGGGTGGATGAGCTCGCCGTGGGCCAGCCTGTCAGGCTGGTCACGCAGCGAGGCGACGAGATGATCGTCCTGGGTTCCACCCAGGTCAGCGCCTTGCCGTCCGACCCCGTGGCCGCGGCCCGATGGCTGTTCGGCTTGCACACCCCGCGACATCTGCTGGCGCAGCGCATGGCCGCCATCGACCTGCCCCTGCTGGATCCCCTGATCGCGATGCAGCGCTGCGGCCAGCAGCTGCAGCCGGTGGAAGTGCATCAACTGGGCCAGCCCGTGGAGCATCCGCAGGCCAGCCTCATCGTGCCGCTGTACGGCCGGCTGGATTTCGTGGAGCACCAGCTCATCGAGTTCTCGCGTGACCCATGGATCAGCGCGCATGCCGAGGTCGTCTATGTGCTGGACGACGCCAAGCTGGTGGAGCCCTTCGCGCACCAGGCTCATACCTGGCACCGGCTGTACCGGTTGCCCTTCAAGTGGGTGTGGGGCGGCACCAACCGCGGCTTCTCGGGTGCCAACAACCTGGGGGCGGCCAACAGCCGCGCACCGCTGCTGGCATTCCTCAACAGCGACGCCTTCCCGCAGCAGCCGGGTTGGCTGCAGACGCTGATCGCCGAACTGCACGGCAACCCCGGCTTCGGCGCGGTGGCGCCGCGCCTGGTGTTCGCCGATGGCTCGATCCAGCATGCGGGCATGGAATTCGCCCGCCGCGACGAGTGGGGCATCTGGATCAACCATCACCCGCGCATGGGGCTGGCCGCTTCGCTCGACCCACACACCCAGACCACCGCCCTGCCCGCCATCACGGGCGCCTGCCTGGTGATCGAGCGCGACACGCTGGATGCCGCTGGCGGCTGGGACACCGGTTACCTGATCGGCGACTTCGAGGACTCCGACCTGTGCTTGAAGCTGCGTGCACAGGGCCTGCGCGTGGCCTACGTGCCCAGCGTGCAACTGACGCACCTGGAGCGGCAAAGCTTCAAGCTGCTGGGGCAGGACGACTTCCGGAAGAAGGTCGTGATCTACAACGCCGTGCGGCACCAAGCCCGCTGGGCTGGCGCCCTGCTGGAACTCGGACAAGCCGCATGACCCGCGCTTCTGCACCCACCATGACCACCACCCGACGCAAGAGGGCGCTCCCTGCCGCGCCCACCACCGCTGTACCCGCCTTCGCCCCGCCGGGCGGTCGCCACCGCATCCTGGTGATGGCGCACGCCCACCCGGATTTCAGCTTGGGTGGCGGCGAAATTGCGGCCTACAACCTGTTCAATGCCTACCGCCAGGACGCGGCTGTGCAAGATGCGTGGTTCCTGGCCCGGGCCGACCGAGGCCGAGGCACCACGGGTCAGATCAGCCTGCGACGGCCCAACGAATACCTGTGGGATCAGGCCGTGCACGACTGGCATCGCATGAAGGCGCTGCACCAGGACTCCGTGGTCACCTGGTTTGCCGATCTCATTCGCGCACTCAGGCCTACGGTCGTGCACACCCATCACTACGCTCACCTGGGCCTGGAATACCTGCGTGTCATCAAGCAGGTGGACCCGAACATCCAGATATGGATGACCCTGCACGAGTACATGGCCATCTGCCGCAACCAGGGCCAGATGATCAAGACCGGCAGTTTCCGGCTGTGCAGCCGCTCCAGCCCCGACGACTGCTCGCGCTGCTTTCCGGACACCCCGCCAGAGGATTTCTGGCTGCGCAAGCACTACTTCATGAGCCACTTTGATGGGGTGGACCGGTTCGTGTCGCCATCGGAATTCCTGCGGCAGCGCTACATCGACTGGGGCCTGAGCCCCGACAAGATCACCGTGATCGAGAACGGCCAGGCCGACGAGGAACCGTTGCCCCCGCGCGCGCTGGCAGCCGGCGAAACGCGCAACCGATTCGGCTTCTTCTGGCAGATCACGCCCTACAAAGGGTTGGACGTGGTGCTGGAAGCGCTGGCGTTGATGAAGGAGGAGGACGCCGCCAAGGTCGTCCTGGAGGTGCACGGCGCGAACCTGGAACTGCAGCCCGAGGACTACCGCAAGAAGGTGGAGCGGCTGCGTACGCCGCTGATGGAGCGCGGCGTGGTGCAGTGGATGGGGCCCTACCAACCGCATGAATTGCGCGGCCGCATGGCCGGCGTGGACTGGGTTGTGGTGCCCTCGATCTGGTGGGAGAACTCGCCGATGGTCATTCAGGAGGCGTTTGTCTGCGGGAGGCCCTTGCTGGTCTCAGACCTCGGAGGGATGAAGGAAAAAGTGGTGCATGGCTTTAACGGATTCACCATTCCTGGCGGCAATACACACGAGTGGTGCAGTCGGATGAGGGAAATCGTCTCGAATCCCCAAAGATGGAATAAGGCAAGAATCAATATCTCAAAACCCATGACACAGCGCATGATTGCAGCCGTTCACCTGAAAGAGCTTTCCTACTGATATGAAAGTCTTCATTTTCGGCCTGGATTCTCATATCGAGGATTTTCAGTACACATCAACCACCAAGCTCAATGAACTTGTGGGGGGCAATACCGGCAATCTCGCATTCCATTATGCAATCAAGAGGACTGTACGAATCGATGGGCCATCGGTGAGTTGGCATTCAGGCGATGAAGCCATCAAGAACGCCGGGCGTTCCATGATCATTCCTTGTGCCAATCAGGTTGGGGAGCACGTGGATATGGGAGGCCTCGGCAATAAGATCGCAGGCGCAGCTCATGAAGTCATCGCGATTGGTCTCGGCGCCCAATCGTCTCTCGACAACGCCATCCCGGCCGTACCCCAGGGCACACTTGCTTGGCTTCACTCAATTGCAGAACGCTCGCCCAGCGCGAGCCCTAATATTAGCGTCAGGGGGAGTTTTACGTTCGAGGTGCTGGAGCGTCTAGGGTTTGGAAAGAATTCCCTGGTGCTCGGCTGCCCGTCACTGTTCATAGGCGACGAGTCTCAAATCCGCGCCCGACTGGTGGAGAAGTCGCAGTCCAAGATCAATATGGTCAGCACGGTCGCCGGGCACTACCGGTGGAAACAGCTCCATGGCGTCGAGAGAGCCTTGGCGAAGCTTGCAGCCAGCACCTCGGGAAAATACATCTCCCAATCCCCATTGCAAATGCTTCACAGTCACCGCGGGGAGCTGGATCTCCTCCCGGAGAGCAGCATCAATGAATTGATCGATGCGTCCTGCCCGGAAATGACACCGGCTGAATTCAAGCATTGGCTGAGTGCACATGGCGAGGTGTTCTTTAGTGTCTGCTCATGGATGGAGCATTACCGGCGAGTCGATGCCGTGATTGGACCTCGAATTCATGGAGTCATGTTGGCTTTGCAGGTTGGCACTCCTGCCGTTTGCATCGTCCATGATTCACGCACCCTGGAGCTATGTGAGTCGATGAAGGTCCCTCACATTTACGCCAAGGACATCATCGGCGGAATCTCAAAGGGTCAGGTTGAAGAGGCCGTCAAGGATTTTGATATTGATCAGTTCTTTGATAACCGAAAGAAGCTGGCGCAGCGCTATGTGGATTTCCTGAGATGGAATGACCTGGAACCTTCGGATCACCTGGAAAAGCAGGCACGCCAGTGACATTCAAGTTCCTCGCGCCCGCTCAAACGAAGCTCGATGCATATCGAGACAGGGGCGGCCCTGGGCACGTTGCGCCACAGCAGTCCGAAACACATTAGGAATCACATGAGTCTCACTCAAACGCTCCTCGTCGACGGCGTCCAGTCCATGAGCGTGCAAAACGGCGTGGTGCGTCTGGAACTCGTACAGCTTCAACCCGACGGCAAGGCGGCACCCGTCATCCAGCTTCAGGTGCCGCAGCCAGTGGTGCGCAAGTTGATCGAGGCGCTCCAGAATGCGGCGCGATGAGCTCTCGCACTGGGCTTGAGTGGCGCTCATGGCCGGCCGGAAGAGTGCGAGACATGACGGGCTCGGCTCAACACAGGGCAGTTCCGGAACTGAGCGCCTGCGTGGGCAGCCTGCGGCCCTGGCTGGCCAAGGCCGGGGGCTTGAGCCTTGTTGCTGGCTTGCTGAGCCTGGCGCCCCTGGCTTTCATCGTGCTGGTGTACGACCGCGTCGTCACCAGTCGCAACGCCGAGACGCTGGTGATGCTGGTGTGGCTGATGCTGCTGGTGTATGCGGTAGCCGAGGCCTGCGAGTGGGCAGCGTCCGAGACGCTTCGCGAGGCCGGCGCCGTGCTGGATCACCGCCTGGCCGTGCGCTGCTTCGGGCTGGTCTACACCCAGCGCCTGAGCAGCCCCGCCGCAGGCACCCTGCCGCTGAGCGACCTTCACCGCCTCAGCAGCTTCATGGTCACCCCCCAGGCCGTGGCCTTGCTGCAACTGCCGGTGGCCCTCTGCTGCCTGGCGCTGATTGCCTGGTTGAGCCCCACGCTGTGCGCTTTTGCGCTCGGGGGATTGGTGCTGCAAAGCGTGCTCGCCTACCTCAACGAGCGCGCCTCCCAGGCGCCGCTGCAGGAGGCCAACCGCCTGGCCAGCAGTGCCCAGCGACACGCCGAGGAAGGTCTGCGCGCCGCGGAGGTGGTGCAAGCCCTGGGCATGGGAGCGGGGATGCGTGCCCGCTGGGCCCAGGACCGCATGGCCGCGCTGGCCTTGCAGCAGCAAGCCTCCGAGGCCTCGGGGCACATCCAGGCGGCAGCGCGCTGGGTGGCCAGCAACACCCTGACGCTGATGATGGCGCTGGGCGCCCTCTTGATGATTCAGGGCGAGTGGGACAAAGGCCGATCCAGCATCTTCATCGCCGCCCTGCTCAGTGCGCGGGCCATGAGCCCGCTGCTGCAGCTGATCACCGGCTGGCGCAATGTGGTGAACGTGCGTGATGCCTTTGCGCGTCTGACCCAGGCCCTGCATGACCACCCTCCCAAGGCGCGCACCATGTCGCTCCCGGCGCCCCAGGGTCACCTGAAGGTTGAGGCCTTGGTGGCGGGCGCCCCGGCCGGCGGCGCGCCTATCCTGCGCGGGGTGGCCTTCGAGCTCCACCCCGGCCAGATCCTGGCCGTGATGGGCCACTCCGGCTCCGGCAAGAGCACCCTGGCGCGGCTGCTGATCGGCTTGTGGCCCGCGATGCAGGGCAAGGTGCGCCTGGATGGGGTCGACATCCACAGCTGGAACAAGGCTGAGCTGGGGCCGTTCGTGGGCTATGTGGGCCAGACGGTCGACCTGATCGAGGGCAGCGTGGCGGAGAACATCGCCCGGTTTGCAGAGCCCGACCCCGCCCTGGTGGAAGCCGCAGCACGCGCCGTGGGCATCCACCACACCCTGACCGCCATGGCCCAGGGTTACGCCACGCCAGTGGGGCCCAACGGGGCGTTCCTGTCCGGCGGTCAGCGGCAGCGCGTGGCCCTGGCCCGCGCCCTCTACGGCCATCCACGCTTCGTGGTGCTCGACGAACCAAACGCCAGCCTGGACGAAGCCGGCGACCATGCCTTGCTGGACACCCTGCAAGCCCTCAGGGAGCGGGGAACGACCGTGGTGGTGGTGACGCACCGCCCCGGCATCCTCCAGGTGGCCGACCGCATGTTGTTGCTGCAAGAGGGCGTGCAGCAGGCCTTTGGCACACCCCAGCAGGTGCTTGCCAGCATCAACCAGGCCCTGGCGGCGCAACAGAAGGCGGGCTCGTCCGCATGAGTGAAACCCGCAGCACCCTGCGCAACACGGTGCTCGCCCACAAGGGCGCGTTCATGGCGGTGGGCATGTTCAGCCTGGTGACCAACGTGCTGATGTTGGTGCCAGCGCTCTTCATCATGCACATCACCGACAGCGTGCTGGTGAACCGCAACGAGTTGACGCTGCTGTTCCTGACGCTGACGGCAGTGCTGATGTTCTGCATGGTGTCCGTGGCGGAGTGGAGCCGCAGCCGGGTGCTGGCGCGCATCAGCACCCAGCTCGACACCGAGCTGGCCGGGCCGCTGTTCGACAGCGCGTTCAGGGCGCGGTTGGCTCAGACCGTACCCGAGCCCGCGCGGGCACTGGCCGACCTGACCACGGTGCGGCAGTTCCTGACCGGCCACGCGATCTTCGCCTTCTTCGACCTGCCCTGGACGCTGCTGTACCTGGGCGTCCTGTTTGCACTGCACCCGGTGCTGGGCTGGGGATGTCTGGTGCTGGCCGTGCTGCAAGCGCTGCTGATGCTGTGGAGCCAGCGCCGCGAACGCGACCCGTCGGCCCGGGTCGTCCAGGCGGAAACCGCTCAACGGGTGTTCACCGACAACAAGCTGCGCAACGTGGAGGTGGTGGAAGCCATGGGCATGTTTCCGCAGCTGTGCTACCGGTGGCTGCAGCGGCACGCTGCCTGGTTGAAGGCGCGCGCGGCGGCGGCCAGGCTGGCCCACTTCAACGAGGCCCTGAACGGCTATGGCCGCCACATCCTGCACACCGGCGCGGTGGCCACATCGGCCTGGCTCGTCACCCGAGGTGAACTCAGTGCCGGGGGCATGCTGGCGGTCTATCTGCTGATCCTGCGCGCGCTGACTCCCATCGAGTCGATGCTGACCAGCTGGCGGGGGCTCAGCGCCGCGAAACAGGCGATGAGCCGGGTCGAGGCGCTGCTCGCCCACCATCGGCCTCCCAGCACTGCAAAGTCGCACGAGCCGGCCCGGGGAAGACTGACGCTTCAAGGCGTCAACGCATATTCCCCCGGCCCGGCCCAGTCTCACATCCTCCAGGCGCTCACCTTGACCTTCGAGCCCGGCACCGTCACCACGGTGCTCGGCCCCTCCGGTGCGGGCAAGAGCACCCTGGCACGCGTGATGCTGGGCATCTGGCCCCAAGTGACCGGCACCGTGAGCCTGGACGACCGGCTGCTGTCGAATTGGAGCCCCGAGGACCTAGGCCCGGCCCTGGGTTACCTCCCGCAGGACGTGGAGCTGATGGACGGAACCTTTGCCGAGAACATCGCCCGCTTCGGCCTGATCGATCCGACCCAGGTGATCGCCGCGGCCAAGGCCGCGAGCCTGCATGACGTGATCCTGCGTTTCCCGAAGGGCTACGACACCCAGGTGGGTGAGCGAGGGAGCTTGCTGGCGGGCGGTCTGCGCCAGCGGATCGGCTTGGCCCGTGCCCTGTACGGCGGCCCGGTGCTGGTGGTGCTGGACGAGCCGAACGCCAACCTCGACGACGTGGGCGAGGCCGCCTTGCTGCAGGCGTTGCAGTGGCTGCGCCACCGGGGTGCCACGGTGGTGATGGTGACGCACGACAGGCGGCTGTTGAGCGTGACCGACCGTGTCGTGATCCTGACTCAGGGCCGCGTGCAGTTTGCCGGGAGCATGGAAGAGCTGCTGCGCACAGCCGATGACGACCAGGACGGGGGCCCGCCCCCACTGCTCGAAGACCGTGAAGACCGGAGTCGATCCGACGAGGCACAGGCGCAAGGCCTGAATGCCTGAGACAGGCAGGAGCCCCCCATGAACATTCCGACGCTGCGCAATCCGCACCCTGGAGATCCCGGCCCGCAGGCACTGGCCACTCTCGACACGACGGTCGCCTTGCTGCCCGCCATGGCGCAGGAGTTGAGCCTGCACACCGCGCAGCTGGCCCCACCTGCCGACGCCGGACAGGCCGCGCGCACCGGCTTGTGGATCCTGCTGATGGGTCTGGGCGGCTTCCTGGCCTGGGCAGCGCTGGCGCCGCTGGACCGAGGCGTTCCCACCGCCGGGCGCGTGTCGGTGGAGACCAAGCTCAAGGCCGTGCAGCACCTGACGGGCGGCATCGTCAAGGAAGTGCTCATTCGTGAAGGTGGCCTGGTCAAGCAGGGGCAACCCATGTTCCGCCTGGAGGAATCCACCAGCAAGGCCAGCTTCGAGGGGGTCCGGCAGGACTATGTCGGGGGGCTGGCCGTCAAGGCCCGGCTCTCGGCCGAGCTGTCCGGTGCCGGCCGGATCAGCTTTCCCGCCGAGTTGACCCGCCTGGGCACCGATCGGCAGGTTCAGCAACTGATGAGCACTCAGGAGCAGTTGTTCACCTCCCGCCGGGCGGCCTTGCGGGCCGACCTGCAGGTGATCGAGGAAGGTGTGCGTGGCCAGGACGAACAGCTCCGTGCCTATGCAAGCCTGGCCGAGAGCCGACGGGCGCAGTTGGCGCTGCTGAAGGACGAACTCAAGTCGACCGAGGACCTGGTGAAGGAAGGCTACTTGCCGCGTAACCGCGCCCGCGAACTGGAGCGGTTTGTCGCGGAGGCCAACGGCCAGATCCAGGAGCAACTGGGCAACATGGCCAGGGCGCGCCAGGCCATCTCGGAGTTCAAGGTCCGGGCGGTGGCCCGCCAGCAGGAGTACCGCAAGGAGATCGAGACCCAGATGGCCGAGATTTCCAAGGGCGTGCAAGCGGGCTCGGAGCGTTTCAGTGCCGCGCAAGGCGACCTCGACAGAACCGTCATCCGCGCACCTGCCTCTGGCCAGGTGGTGGGTCTGCAGATGCAGACCGTCGGCGGTGTGGTGACCCCCGGGCAGAAGCTGGCCGACATCGTGCCCGAGGGGGTGCCCCTGCTGCTGGAGGCCAAGGTGAAGCCGCAATTGATCGACCGGCTCCAACCAGGGTTGATGGCGGATGTGCGGTTCCAGGCCTTCGCGAACACCCCCGAGCTCGTGGTGGAGAGCCAGCTGGTGTCGGTGTCGGGCGACCTGATCATCGATCCCCAGCACCAGAACGAGGCCCACTACCTCGCCCTCCTGAAGATCACCGACAAGGGCATGCAAACCCTGGGCAGCCGGGTGCTTCAGCCCGGCATGCCCGCTGAAGTCATCGTCAAGACGGGGGAGCAGACCCTGCTCAACTACCTGCTGGGGCCGTTCATGAAACGACTGGCGTCATCCATGAAGGAAGGCTGAGCGGGCCCCCGCCAGCCCCGGTGTCACCTGCCAGGGGCCGTCAGGCTGCGCAGGAAGGCCAGCAGGTCCTGCGTGTCCTGGGCGTTCAGGTGCAGGGGGCGCAACACCTGCTCGCCGTCGGCGTGCAGGCGCTCGAGCCTGAGCTCGGAGTAGTGCCGCACCACCTCCTCGAGCGTGGCGAGCTGGCCGTCGTGCATGTAGGGTACGGTGCGCGCCACCTGGCGCAGGCCGGGCACCTTGAACTCCCCGAACTGGCGGTGCGTGGCCTGCACGTGGCGCGTCTTCACGGCCTCGTCGGCCTGGCCCGGTGCAGGTGGGTCGGCCCAAGGCGACAGGAGGTTGTAGGGGCTGGCCCGCAGCGCTTCGATTCCACCGTGGCGGCCGCTGTCCACCACGCCGGGGCGCGCAAAGAAGGGCAGGCCGATGTCTGCAAACTCGCCGTGCGTGAAACGCGGGCCGCCGTGGCACAGGTGGCAGTTGCCGCGCCCGATGAAGATCTGCAGCCCGCGCTGTGCGGCCAGCGGGTAGCGCCGGGCAGCGGCGTGGTCGCCCCTTGCCAGCGCATCGCGGAAGTCGTCGAAGGGCGTGCGCGGCGACACGAGCGTGGCCACGTAGGCGCCCAGGAGCTTGGCCGTTCCCACGAGGACAGCTTCGGGATCCTCCTGGCGCACCTCCCGTCCGAACACCCGCTGCCAGGCAGCAGCATCGGTCGGCCGGCTCTGCAGCAGCGCCTTCAGGTGCCGCGGGTTGGAGGCCATCTCGCGAGGGTCCAGCAGCGGGCGGATGGCCTGCGCCCACAGGCTGTCGGCGGCACCGTCCCAGCCCTGCCAGCGCTCGTGCACCGCGTTCCACAGCGACGTCGCGTTGCGATCGAGCTCGGCCTGGCCGCGAGACCGTGCCCGTCCGTCCGTGAAGTCCCGCTGCGGCCGGTGGCAGTGGGCGCAGGACACGCCCGCCGGCGACAGGCGCCGGTCCGAGAAGAGCCGCCGGCCGAAGGCCACCGCCTCCGGGCGGCCGCTCAGGGCGTTGCCGGGGTCACGCACTGCCGCCGGCGGCCAGGGCCCGAAAGCCACGATGCGCTCGACCTCCTCGGGGGTGAACCCGAGCAGCGGGGCGGGAGCCGTCGTGCCGGCCTGCACACACGCGCAGGCCAGCAGCCCGGCGAGCCACGCACAGGCTGCCGCCCAGCCCATGCTTTCCCTCTTCACTTCACATCCACGGTCTGTTCGAGCCACTGGCGCCGGCCCTGAGCCTCCACCTCGAGGCGAATGCGCCAGCGCCCGGGCATGTGCAGCAGCAGGCCCTGGGCCGTGAAGCGGCCCCCTTCCTGCAGCTGCAGAGTGGGCCGGTAGTTCATGCCGTGGCGGTGAGCCGGCATGTCGGCGTCCACCCGCAGCAGCCGGGCCGGCCCGCAGACCACGCCGCGCAGGCTGAAATGCCGGCCAACCGCCCAGGGAGCGGGATCGGGCACGAAGGCCACTGTCGCGGCGCCCTCCTGCCAAGCCGCCGTGGCCACCAGGCGGTGGGCGGCGTCGAGCTCGGCGCCGCACCCCTCCGTCCGAGCGGCTCCCGATGCACCCGGCCCGGCGGACGCGCTCGACGCACCGCAAAGCGCGGTTGCCACCAGCCCCAGCAACAGGGCTGGCATGGGCCAGCTGCCGGCTCTCACGCCTTCCACAGCCCCTGCAGCAGGGCCTGCCCGTTGCGCCAGCCGATCGACTCCGCCAGCGGTGCAGGAAGGTCGGCCAGCCATTCCCGTGACCAGCGCGCATGCGGGCCCACGTAGTGCCATCGCTCGGGCGTGAAGGTGTCGGTGCCCACCATGAAGCGCGCCGGGAACTCCTCGAAGGCCTCGCGCCAGGCGGCGTCCACACGCCCTGAGCTGGCCTGGTCGCTGCGGAAGGCCAGGTCGCACCACAGGCGCGGATGGCGCCGCAGCACCTCGCGCACGCGCGCGGGCGGCTCGAACCCCGCGTGTGCCCACAGGATCCGGGCATCGGGCCACTGGGCGTACAGGCGGTCCACCGCATCGGCGTCGGAATGGGCGTGCAGGAACAGCCCGCGCTCGCGGGCCAGCGCCACCATGCGTCGCGGCACCGGCAGGTCGGCATCGGCCCCGAAGAGGTGGAACTCGCCCACGCCGGCATAGCGGTACCGGGCCAGTCGCTCCTCCATGTAGCGCACGATGGCGCCTTCGCCCACCCAGGCACCTGCGTCGGCACGGGTCCGGTAGGGCCGCAGCACGGGCACCACGATGTCCGGCGCCTCGGCCAGCAGTTTTTGCGTGCCCTCGTCGTTCGAGGAGGACACGAGCGCCGTGCGCAGGCCCGCCGATCGCAGAAGCGCAGCCGCCTGCCGGGGCGGCACCAGTTCCCAGGCGTCGTGGCTGTAGTGCAGGTGGGCATCGAACAGCGGCAGGGCCGCAGGAGCCTGGGCCGCGGCAGCGCCCCCTGCCGCCCCAGAAGACAGTGCCCACGCCAGGACGCTGCGGCGGGTGAGCACCCGGCCATGCGAGGGCCTGGCCTTCAGGGAACAGGACCGCATGATCTGGATCTCCTGTCTCGCGTGCCGCGATCTGCTCAGGGGTTGAACCCCGACTGGTCCAGGGTCTCACCCAGCCCTTGGGCATCGCGCCAGGGCCTCTTGGCATCGTACTTCACGCGGCTCGAGCCGGCGCTGCGGGCAGACGATCTCGGGCGATCTGCAATCGGAAACCGGCGACCCCCAAAAAAAGAGCGGCCCGTAGGCCACATCCAAGATCCAAGCCGCTCAGGCTCGAAATTACTTCGGCATCACCACCGTGTCGATGACGTGGATCACACCATTGCTTGCACCGATGTCGGTCTTGATGACCTTGGCGTTGTCAACCGTGACGCCACCCGTGGTGCCCACGGTCAGCTCGCTGCCTTGAACCGTCTTCACCTTGCCGGCCTTGACGTCCTTGGCCATCACCTTGCCGGGCACGACGTGATACGTCAACACGGCGGTCAGCTTGGCCTTGTCCTTCAGCAGTGCGTCCAGGTCAGCCTTGGGCACCTTTGCAAACGCCTCATCGGTGGGCGCGAACACGGTGAACGGGCCCTTGCCCTTCAGTGTTTCCACCAGACCTGCCGCTTGCAGGGCAGTCGCCAGAGTCTTGAACTGGCCAGCGGCCACAGCGGTGTCGACGATGTCCTTGCCGTGGTTGGCTGCGTTGGCCGCGAACGAGAAGACGGTGGCGGCGGACAGAGCAATCAATTTCTTCAACATGAGATTTCCTTCAGTGGGCAAAACGTTGCGCGAGTCCAAGCAGACTCAGTTTGAACTGACGAGTATGCATCATGCACTGACAAGTTCATTTTGCAACTTATTGGTATTCGATGACCCTGACTGAAGGAAGGACTGTCCGGCCCCGTGCAATCGGTGGAGCCCACTTGCACGGTACGGCTCCTGTCATGGGTTCGAACCGGTCCTCTGTCAGGCGTCGTTGAGAGGAACACCGTCTCAAGTCGGGCGGAAGCTCCGCTCTGGAGGTCCAGCATCCATCCCGGGTACGCCGTTCAACACGGCGCTGCGTGCGGCACTGGCCGACACGGAGACGGTGGACGGCCTGGCGCTCATGCGTCTGGAGGCCAAGTCCTCCACGCCCGCGGAGTTGAGAGCCATGCTGAAGGCCGACACCGAGCGCCGGGGCCCCATCGTGAAATCCATCGGCTTCACGGCGGAGAGTTGACGGTCGGGGCTAGGTCTGCAGGAGGTCGAACCGGCGCATCAGGGCCGCCAGGTCCGGATCCTGTCCCCTCAAGGATCTGAAGGCCGCATCGGCAGGTACCGAGTGGCCCACGCTCAGCACCCGGTCTCGCCAGGCTTTCGCGGTGCGTGCGTCGTATAGCCCGCCTGCCGAGTGCAGGAACTGCTCGGCCACATCGGCGGCCATGACGTCGGACCAGAGGTACGAGTACAACCCGGCGTCGTAGGCACCAGCAAAGCAGTGGACGCTGTGGGTGGCGTAGAGCACCAGGTCCCAGCAGGCGGGCATGCCAAGAGCCTGAAGCGTGCGCTTCTCCACGTCCACGGAGTCGATGTCGCGGCCGCTGCCGTCAGCCAGCAGGTGCAGTTCCATGTCCACGATGGCCGCACCGAGGTAGTCCAGGTTCACGCTGAAGATGCGGTCGTGCTGCAGGCTGGCTTCCAGACGGTCCAGCATCGCGTCAGGCATGGGCTCGTCCGTCTCGTGGTGGCGGGCGAAGCGGTGCATCAGGTCGCGGTCGCGCAGCCAGTACTCGTTCAGCAGCGAGGGCAGTTCCACCAGGTCCCAGGCCACGGCCAGGCTGCCGATTGAGGGATAACGGGCGCCGTCCAGCAGCATGTGCAGCGCGTGCCCGAACTCGTGGAACAACACGTTGGCGTACTCCCAGGGAAGCAGCGCAGGCTGTCCCTCCTGCGGTGAGGGGACGCCAGAGACGATGCTGGAGATGGGTAGCACGCGGCCCAGAAAGTTCTCGGCCGCACGCAGGCGGTGCTGGTGCGATCCGTGCATCTTGCCGGGGCGCTGGAACAGGTCCAGGTACAGCACGCCGATGGCTTCGTCATCGCGGCGGACCTCGAACACCCGCACACTGGGGTGAAGCACCGGCGCGCCAGGCAGTGCTGCGAAGGCCAGCCCATGCACTCGGCCGGCAGCCCAGAACAGAGCCTGGAGCATGCGCTCCAGGGGCAGGTACTGCATCAACTGCTCGCCGCCCACCTCGAAGCGCTGGCGGCGCAACCGCTCTGCCAGGTAGAGGCGGTCCCAGGGAGCGAGCGCGTATCTCGGCTGGCCGGCAGCGTCGGCCTCGGCATCGGCCAGGGCCTGGTAGTCGGCCACCTGACGCTGCGTGGCCGCGAGCACCGGCTCCCAGGTCCGGTGCATCAGGTCCAGCGCCGCTGCCGGTGTGCCGGCCATGCGGTCGGCCAGCACCCAGTGCGCGTGGCTGGCGGCACCCAGCAGCCGGGCGCGTTCACCCCGCAGCTGCAGCATCTCGGCGATGAGTGGCCGGTTGTCGTGGGGCCCGTCATGGCCGCCGCGGCCAGCCCACAGCCGCCACACGGACTCGCGGCCCGCGCGCCGCGTGGCTTGCTGCAGAAAGGGCCACACCGCCGGACGCTGGTTGGGGATGGCAAAGGCGCCCTCCCGGCCGCGCGCGCGGGCAGCGGCAGCCGCCGCCTCGCGCTGCGCATGGGACAGGCCTTCAAGTTCGGCTGCGTCGGTGAACCAGGTCACCTGCTCGTTCTGTTCGGCCAGCAGGTTCTGGTTGAACCGCGACTGCAGCACCGCGATGCGTGCGTCGATGGCCTTCAGTCGCGCCTGCCCGGCCTCGCCCAGCGCCGCGCCCGCACGCAGCAGACGGCGGTGCAGCACCTCCACCAGGCGCTGCTGCTGCGCATCGAGCCCACTTTCATGACGGGCCTGCCAGACGGCTTCGACACGCGCGAACAGCGCGCGGTCGTGCGCTATCTCCAGCTCCAGCGCCGGTACCAGCGGCGCGAGGCTCTGGGCCACGGACGGCATGTCGCCGACGCTGGCGGTGGTGGCCACGGACATGGCCAGCGCGTGCACGTCGCGCAGCGCGCGCGCGCTGCTCTCCAGCGCCACCACGGTATTGATGAAGGTGGGCGGCTCGGCGATGTCAGCGATGGCCCGTACCGTGCGGCGCCGCTCGGCCACGGCCTGCGGCAAGGCCTCGGCCAGCGCGGCCGGCGTCGCGCGGTCGTAGGGTGGCAGGCCCCCGCAGGGGCCGGGCCAAGGTGCCAGCAGGGCCTGTGCGTCGGGCGACAGGGCAGTGCAGGGATCTTGGGCGCTCAAGGCAAGACCTCGTCGAGAAACGCGCGCACGGGCGGCACGGCGACCTCGGGCTGCATGCACAAGGCGTGGCCGTGCCCAGCGATCTCATGCACGCGCCAGCCCAGGGCCTGCAGGTCTGCGCGATGCTCGCGGATGCGCGAGGCGATGGGCACGGGCATGCCAGCCTCCACCAGATCGCCCTCGCTGCCGAAGACGTTCAGGCGCGTGCAGGCGATTCGCGATACGGCCTGGCGCTCCGGCCAGCCCTCGATGCTCTGGCCGTAGTGGATCCACTGCGCATACTGGGCCGGGCTGCGCAAGACTTTCAGCGACGAGGGTTCCGGAGCCGGCAGCTTGCGTTGCGCGGCCTGCAGCAACTCGGCATAGGGCCCACCCAGGGCGGGCCAACCCCCCACTACCAGGGCGTTCAGCCGGTCGGTGCGCGTGGCCAGTTGCAGCCCGACGTTGCCGCCCCAGGAGTAGCCCCAGTACCCGAAGCGATCG
>CAILKA010000464.1 GCA_903834645.1 uncultured beta proteobacterium | reverse complement strand
TGCTGCGGCAGGCCGACAGCCGGCTCGTGGTCTCGAGCCTCGAGCTGCTCGCACGCGGGGAGCCTCAGGTGCGGGGTGAGCGGCTGGATCGCTACGAGTCATCGGATTCGAACCTCGACGCCATCCCCCCGCTGGTGCAGGCTTGGCTGGCCTCGCTCGGAGAGGCCGCACGGCTCGAACTGCAGGGCCTGCTGCCCACACAGCGGGGCTTGCCGCAGGAGGCCGACCGCGAGCTGCTGCAGCAGCTCAGCCACCGCCTGGGCCGGCCGCTGACGGTGCCCGAGCGCAAGCTGATGCGCGAGCTCGCACGCGAGGCTCTGGCCATTCATGGCGCGCAGCGAGATGAGGAGGAGGGGCGCTGACGCAGCTGTCTGCGTTGCCTGACCTCAGCTATTGAGCTCATCGACGTGGGTGACAATCCCGGCTTCGTCAGTACAGTCTTGAGGGAGTCGATGCAGATGTCGCAAGCCGCACCAGTGGTGGCCGTCGTAGGCCTGGGTTACGTGGGTTTGCCGCTCGTGGTGGAGTTCGGCAAGCTGCTGCGCACGATCGGCTTCGACATCGCCACCGACAAGGTGGCCAAGTGCCGCGCGGGCACCGACCCCTCGCGCGAGATTGCCGACGCAGACATGCGCGCGGCGGTGCACGCCGAGTACACGAGCGACCCCGCTGCGCTGGCCGAGGCCGATTTCGTCCTCGTGGCCGTTCCCACGCCGGTGGACACAGCCCACATCCCGGATTTCGGCCCACTCGTGGGCGCGAGCCGCTCGATCGGCCCGCACCTCAAGCCCGGTGCGGTGGTGGTGTACGAGTCCACCGTCTACCCGGGTGCCACGGAGGAGGTGTGCATCCCCGAGCTCGAGCGGGTCTCGGGCAAGGTGTGGAAGCGTGACTTCTTCGTCGGCTACAGCCCCGAGCGCATCAACCCGGGCGACCGCGAGCACACGCTCACGCGGGTGCTCAAGGTGGTGTCGGGCGACACGCCCGAGACGCTGGAGCAGGTGGCGCTGCTCTACGAGCGCATCGTGCAGCCGGGCGTGCACCGCTGCTCGAGCATCAAGGCGGCCGAGGCCTGCAAGGTGATCGAGAACACGCAGCGCGACCTCAACATCGCCCTTATGAACGAGCTGGCCATCATCTTCGACAAGGTGGGCATCGACACCACCGAGGTGCTGGAGGCGGCGGGCACGAAGTGGAACTTCCTGAAGTTCAAGCCGGGCCTGGTGGGCGGGCACTGCATTGGGGTGGATCCGTACTACCTCACGCACAAGGCGGAGATGCTGGGCTACCACCCGCAGGTGATCCTGGCGGGGCGGCGCATCAACGACGGCATGGGCAAGTTCATCGCCGAGCAGACGGTCAAGCAGATGATCGCCGCGGGCTGCGCCGTGAAGGGCTCACGCGTGAATGTGCTGGGCCTGACCTTCAAGGAAGACTGCGCAGACCTGCGCAACTCCAAGGTGGTGGACATCATCCGCGAGCTCGAGAGCTACGGCGTGGAGGTGCACGTGCACGACCCCGAGGCTGACCCCGAGGAGGCGCGGCACGAGTACGGCGTGCGCCTGCTGGCCTGGGACGATCTGCCGCGTGCGGACGCAGTGGTGGCGGCGGTGGCCCACCGCGGCTTCAAGGCTCTGGCCGCCGAGGACCTGTGCCGCAAGATGGTCAAGGGCGGGGTGTTCGTGGACGTGAAATCGGCCTACGACGCGCAGGCGCTGAAGGGGGCGGGGGTGAGGGTGTGGAGGTTGTGAGGGGCTGGGGGCTGGGATGCAATGGTGCCGGGCCCGTCGGGCTTCCCGTAGTCGCAAGAATTTGTTTTCTGTATTGACATCTTTTCTTTGATGTCATTACAGTCAGGGCATGCGGGTCGAGTTCGACAGCACCAAGCGAGACATTACCTTGGCCCAGCGCGGGCTTGACGAAGCGCCGGACCTCAGCACCCAAGACCCCGCCCTTGGCGTGTGGCGCATGGGTGAGAAGCCCGTGCCTCCCGAAGAGGGCATGGCTGCTATGACAGCGGCGCGCCGCGGGCGGCCGGCGCTGCCGGTGAAGCGCCCGATGTTGAGCATGCGCGTGGACGTTGAAGTGCTGGCTCACCTGCGGGCTTCGGGCAAGGGCTGGCAGACGCGCGTGAACGCGCTGCTGAAGGAAGCCGTGGAGAAGGGGCGGCTATAGGGGCTGGCCCAGGCGCTCAGTGGCGCCGGCAGGCTTGCCTTCATTCATCGTCTTCCGGCAGCGGTGCGTCCAGATCCACGTCGACGCCTGCCACCAGTGCCTGTATGCGCTGGATGAACGGCTGATTGGAATGTTTCGGTGAGACCCAGTCGCGTCGTCATCGAAACCGAAGCCGAGCCCACGCTCGAGCAGATGCTGGCTGCCTTCGATCCGGAGTCCCACGGCGGAGAGGTGGTGGATGGCGGCGCGGTCCTTGTCGGAGAGGGGCCGGGTATTGGGGCTCATGGGGATCCTGATCAAGTCGCCGACTGCCCAAGACCATTGCTTAGCGCACCCCCTCGATGCGCTCAATGTCCTGTTTGAGCAGTTCGTTCACGAGCTGCCCGACGTCCATGCCGCGAGCCTGCGCCCGGGCGGCTAGGTAGTCTTGGACCTCTGCCTCGAGGTACACGGGCAGGCTGATACGGGCTCCGGGCCTGAAGAACTTGCCTCGGGAACCCTTGGAAAAATCGATTTCGACGGGGATGTCGTCGTCCCGGCTGTCTGGCATTCCCATTTCGGTCACCCTTTGGTTGCCGCTCATTGCGGCCCGTCTTCGTACTGCCTGCGCTCGGCTCGAGTGGCTTCGCGCGCCGATATGATTCTTACTTGGGTAGTGTGCGGCCCAGTAGCGGTGTAAGTGTGCGCTACTGCCAGCAGTTTCCCTCGCGAGTCCCTGCCGAGGGTAAACCAGCGCTCTTCGAACTCACTATGAGCCTCGTCGAAGACGGTGAGTGCGAGGGCATCGGCGAATACGGAAGCCGCCTGTGCGAACGCGACCCCGTGCTTGGCCACGTTTGATGTGGCCTTGGCCGGATCCCAGGCAAACTCCAGTTGCGCACCGTCATCTTCCGCGCTCAATCTTCACTCCTCAACTTTCGACCAGGTGCTCCGCTGAACGTAACCACTGTTTCCATCTCGCGAGCCAAGGACCATCTTCCCAAGTTGGTGCGGCATGTGCAACTCGGGCAGGCGATCACGCTTACCCGCCATGGTAGGCCGGTCGCCCGCCTCGTCGCGATTAGCCCGTTGCGCGAGGTCGTCTCGGTCAAACTCGAAGGCGATAGCGATGTGGCCCTGGCTTTCGGGGAGTTGGCGCTTCTGCGGCAGGGAGTTCGACTGGACATCCCCGTGTCCCAGGTGATCGAGGCTGGTCGGGACTGAGGTGCTCCGCTGCCGGACGCACGCCTCCCCAGCCCGTGACCCCTCACGGTAGGGGATAATCCCAGCTGAATGAACGATCAACCCGCGTCGCTTCCGCCTCCGGAAGCCCCCGCTGAAGCGGCCACGAGCGAGCCGGCTGCGCCGGCAACGCTGCGCTTCGATTCCCTCGAGCTCGACCCGAAGCTGCTGCGTGCCGTGGCCGACAGCGGCTACACGCAGCTCACGCCCATCCAGGCCAAGGCGATCCCGATCGTGT
This sequence comes from uncultured beta proteobacterium, assembly GCA_903834645.1. GTDB lineage: Bacteria > Pseudomonadota > Gammaproteobacteria > Burkholderiales > Burkholderiaceae_C > Rubrivivax. The sequence goes on along the minus strand of CAILKA010000464.1, from coordinate 510 downwards.
TGGCCGGGCGCGACGTGATGGGCGCGGCGCAGACGGGCACGGGCAAGACGGCGGCCTTCACGCTGCCGCTGCTGCAGAAGATGCTGCGCCACGAAAACGCGAGCGCCTCCCCTGCGCGGCACCCGGTGCGCGCGCTGGTGCTGGCGCCCACGCGCGAGCTGGCCGACCAGGTGGCCAACAACGACAAGACCTACGCCAAGCACACGCAGTTGCGCTCGACCGTGGTGTTCGGCGGCATCGACATGAAGCCGCAGACCCTCGTGCTCAAGGGCGGGGTGGAGGTGCTGATCGCCACGCCCGGGCGGCTTCTGGACCACATCGAGGCCAAAAACTGCGTGCTCAACCAGGTGGAGTACGTGGTGCTCGACGAAGCCGACCGCATGCTCGACATCGGCTTCCTGCCCGACCTGCAGCGCATCCTGTCGTACCTACCCAAGCAGCGCCAGACGCTGCTTTTCTCGGCGACCTTCTCGCCCGAGATCCGGCGCCTGGCGCAGAGCTACCTGCAGG
>CAILKA010000463.1 GCA_903834645.1 uncultured beta proteobacterium | reverse complement strand
GAGTTCAGGGGCATGTACGTCAGCGCCCGGGGAGCACTCGAACTGTTGACTGAACTCGGCGGCCTGACAGCCGTCGCCGGCCGCGCTGGCGACCCCGTGCCTGCGCTGTGCGCCCAGGTCGGCGACATCGGCCTGGTGGAGCACGAGAGCCGGGAGTTGCTCGCCGTCTGTGCCGGCCCCGTGTGGCTGGTCCCTGCCGAGCAGGGCCTGGCCGCGCTGCCCATCGACGCCGCAACCTCAGCCTGGAGGGTGACCAAGTGCCCGTAGTCGTAGCCGCCGCCATCGAATACATCGCCGCGGCCATCGGCACGGAGATGGTGCTGACCGCAGGGCAGATCTACCTCGCCTCGCAGGCCATCGTCGCCACCGCCGCCGTCTACACGCTGCGCGAGAACCAGCGCCGCCAGCAGTCGGCCGCCCGCGACGCCTACAACGCGAGCTTGCGCGACCGCTACGTCATGACCCGCGGCGCGACCGAGCCGCGCCAGGTCGTGCTCGGCCGCCAACGTGTCTCGGGGCCCATGGCCTACATCGGCAGCTACGGCACGAACCGTGAGCATCTCGTCTTTGCGCTGATCCTGGCCGCCCACGAGATCGATGCGATCGAGCACATCTACTTCGACGACGAGCGCGTCACGCTCGATGGCTCGGGCAATGTGCTGGCCGTCAATCGGCGCGACCTCTTCACGCTCACCGGCACTTCGGCCACCTTCACGCTGAGCAGCGAGCCGGCTGCTGGCACCGTCTCGGCCACCGTCGCCTACGGCACCACCCAGGTCAGCCTGGGGGTGAACGTCAGCGGCTCCAACGTCACGGTTTCGGGAGGCTCGGCCGGCTCCACGGGTACGGTGACCATCGCCTACCAGCCCGCGCAGAGCCCCTGGACTCGGACGGAGGAGTACACCGACGACCAGGCTGTCATCACGCTGAACGGCTCGGGTAACGGCAGCGTCACGCTGCCCCAGGCCCCGCAGGCCGGCACGGTGAGGGTCGTGTACTCCACCGGCTCAGGTGAAGGGCAGAGCGACTACGACCTCACCCCCTACGCATCGGTTTCCGGGTCAGTGCTGACCGTCACCGACTCTCCGGTGGCCGGCGTCTCGGCCTACGTGAGCTACCGCTGGAACGCCTCCACGAGCAGGGCCCGGGTGCGCAGGTACCTGGGCACCGCCGGCCAAGCGGCCGACGCCGGGATGATCGCCGCGCTGCCCGGGGTCTGGACGTCAGCCCACACCCTCACGGGCCTGGCCTACCTGGTGGTCGAACTCGACTACGACCCCGACGCTTTCCCCTCGGGGCTGCCCAACGTCAGCGCCCAGGTGCGCGGCGCCAAGCTCTACGACCCGAGGACCGGGACCACCGCGTGGAGCCAAAACCCCGCGCTGATGATGCGCTACGTGGCGACCTCGCCCCTGCTCGGGCGCCAGAGCGCGGCCACCGTCAACGACGCGAGCGTCATCGTCGCGGCCAACGTCTGCGATACCGCCGCCAACTACGTCGTCAACGGCCGCACCTACAGCCGCACCCTGTACACCGCCGGCCTGGCGGTCAAGGCCGGCGGCTACGTCACGCCGCTGCAGACCTTGGACGAGTCCTGGCTCGTGGGCAGCCAGGCCGTGCAGGTGCAGGCCCGGGCCAACCGCTCGGACGTCTTCAACGTGGCTACGGGGAAGTTCG
>CAILKA010000462.1 GCA_903834645.1 uncultured beta proteobacterium | reverse complement strand
GTACCCGCGCGCGGTGGAGTTCCTGAGCGCCCTGCCGCGCACCGAGACGGGCAAGCTGCAGCGCTTTCGGCTGCGCACGGGCGAGGGGCTGCTGCGCCCCGCCGCCGGAGGATCGACATGAACATGAAGGTACTGCAGCCGGCCGGCTGGGCCATCCCGAAGGGCTACGCCAACGGCGTGGCGGCGCAGGGCCTGCAGGTGTACGTGGCCGGCCAGATCGGCTGGAACGCGGCCTCGCAGTTCGAGTCCGACGACCTCGTAGCCCAGGTGCGCCAGGCGCTGCTGAACGTGCGCGCCGTGCTCGCCGAGGCCGGAGCCGAGCCTTCGCACATCGTGCGCATGACCTGGTACCTCACGGACAAACGTGAGTATCTCTCGCGCGTCCGCGAGATCGGTGCGGCCTTCCGCGAGGTGGTCGGGCACTATGCGATTGCGATGACCGCGGTGCAGGTGGTGGCCCTGATCGAGGACCGGGCGAAGGTGGAGATCGAGGTCACGGCGGTGGTGCCGCAACCCTGACGACGATCCCCCCCGGGGCCGCCCACCCGGCCATCGCGCCCGGGCGGCTCGGCCGCCCGGCCTCCCCTCACCCGTCGATCAGCGCCGGATCCCAGGCGTGCACCACCTGGCGCTGTTCGCCCAGGCCCTGGATCCCCAGGCGCATCACGTCGCCCGGCTTGAGGTAGACCGACTGGGGCTTCACGCCCATGCCCACGCCCGGGGGCGTGCCGGTGGTGATGAGGTCGCCAGGATGAAGCGTCATGAAGCGGCTCACGTAGCTCACGAGGTGAGCCACGCCGAAGATCATCGTGCGCGTGCTGCCGTTCTGGTAGCGGTGGCCGTTGACCTCCAGCCACATCGACAGCGCCTGCGGGTCGCCCGCCTCGTCGCCGGTGACGAGCCAGGGGCCCACCGGGCCGAAGGTGTCGCAGCCCTTGCCCTTGTCCCACGTGCCGCTGCGCTCGAGCTGGTACTCGCGCTCGGACACGTCGTTGACCACGCAGTAGCCCGCCACGTGCGCCAACGCGTCGGCCTCGCTCACATAGCGCGCCTTCGAGCCGATGACCACGCCGAGCTCGACCTCCCAGTCGGTCTTCACCGAGCCCTGCGGCAGCACCACCGCATGGTTGCAGCCCACCGCCACGCTCGTGGGCTTCATGAAGACGATCGGTTCCTTCGGGATCGGCGCGTTCGATTCGGCCGCGTGGTCGGCGTAGTTCAGGCCGATGCAGATGAACTTGCCCATGCCGCTCCAGGGCACGGCCAGCTCGCCCTGCGGCACCACCGGCAGCGTGGATACATCCAGGCTGCGCAGCGCCGCCAGGCCCGCGGGCGACAGCGTGGCCGGCGTGATGTCGGGCATGAGCGCGGAGAGGTCGCGCACCTGGCCGTTGGCGTCGAGCAGGGCGGGGCGTTCCTGGCCCTTCGGGCCGTGGCGGAGGAGCTTCATCGTTGGGGGTCCACTGAAGAGAGGAGAGGGGTGAGGGAAGGGGGTGGCCGCTGCGGGGCCGGGCCTACAGCGACCAGCCGCCGTCGACCATGCTCGTCGTGCCGGTGGTGAAGCGCGACTCGTCGCTGGCCAGGTAGACCGCCAGCATCGCGACCTCCTCGGCCGTGCCCAGGCGCCCCATCGGCTGGCGCGCCACGAACATCTTCTCCACCTGCTCCACGGTCTGGCCGGTGGACTCGGCCAGCGCCGCGATGCGCTGCCTCAGAGAGGGCGACTCGACCGTGCCCGGGCAGATCGCGTTGCAGCGCACGCCGCGCGTGATGTAGTCCATGGCCACCGCCTTGGACAGGCCGATGACGGCGGCCTTGGTCGCGGCGTAGACGAAGCGATTGGCCGCGGCCTTCACGCTGCTCGCCCCCGAGGCGATGTTGATGATCGAGCCGTTGCCGCGCTCGAGCATGCCCGGCAGGAAGGCCTTGATGGTGCGGTACATCGAGCGCACGTTGAGGTCGAAGGCGAAGTCCCACTGCTCTTCGGTGCAGTCGAGCACCGTGCCGTGGTGCACGAAGCCCGCGGCGTTGAAGAGGATGTCCACGCGCGGGTGGCGCTGCGCCGCCGCCGCGATGGCCGCGGCGTCCAGCGCGTCGAGCGCCTCGACCGTGTAGCGGGCGTCGCCCTGCAGCGCGGCCAGCAGCCCCACGTCGCGGTCGGTGGCGATCACGTGTGCGCCTTCGCGCGCGAAGGCCTCGGCCGTGGCGCGGCCAATGCCTTGCCCGGCTGCGGTGACGAAGGCGATCTTGCCGGCGAGTCGGTCTGACATGGGGTTCCTTTCAGGTTTCAGCCGCGCCCGACGAAGGGCATCTTGGTGGCCATCACGGTGGTGAAGAGCACATTGGCCGACAGCGGCAGCCGCGCCATCGCCATGAAGGTCTCAGCGACCGCGCTCATGTCCATGCGAGGCTCGGCGCGCACACTGCCGTCTGCCTGCGGCACGCCCTTGGCCATGCGCTCGGTCATGTCGCTGGCCACGTTGCCGATGTCGATCTGGCCCACCGCGATGTCGAAGGGCCGGCCGTCGAGCGAGGCCGTCTTCGTCAGGCCGCTCACGGCATGCTTGGTGGCCGTGTAGGCGATCGAGCCCGGGCGCGGGGCGTGGGCCGAGATCGAGCCGTTGTTGATGATGCGCCCGCCCTGCGGCTGCTGCGCACGCATCATCCGGAAGGCGTGCGACAGGCAATAGAACATGCCGTGGAGGTTCGTGTCCACGGCCTGGCGCCATTCCGCGCCCGAGAGGTCGTCGGGTGTCGTGGCGCGCGGAGAGACGCCAGCGTTGTTGAAGAGCAGGTCCAGGCGCCCGAAGCGCGCGTGCAGCTGCTCGAACAGCGCCGCCACTGCCGCTTCGTTGCCCACGTCGCAGGCGATGGGCAACGCGCGCGCGGCGGCATCCGGCCCGGCTTCGGCCACGGCCGCCTGCAGGGCTTCGAGCCGCCGGCCGGCCAGCGCGACGCTCCAGCCTTCGCGCAGGAGGGCGAGGGCGCAGGCCTTGCCGATGCCGCTGCTGGCCCCCGTGACGAGTGCGATCTTGCTCATGGTCAGTGATTGTCCTTCGGCACGAATGCGCCGCGCTTGCCGACGAGGAAGTCGAGGTCCGCGCCCTCGTCGGCCTGCAGCACGTGGTCGATGTAGAGCTTCCAGTAGCCGCTGGAAAGCGGCGGCACGGGTGGCTGCCACTGCGCGCGGCGCCGCTCGAGCTCGGCCTCGTCCACGTGCAGGTGCAGCGTGCGCGCCGCCACGTCTAGCGTGATGAGGTCGCCGTTCTTCACCAGGGCCAGCGGGCCGCCCGCGGCGGCCTCCGGCGCGGTGTGCAGCACCACGGTGCCGTAGGCGGTGCCGCTCATGCGTGCGTCGCTGATGCGCACCATGTCCGTGATGCCCTTGCGCAGCACCTTGGGCGGCAGGGGCATGTTGCCGACTTCCGCCATGCCGGGGTAGCCCTTGGGCCCGCAGTTCTTGAGCACCAGGATGCAGCTCTCGTCCACGTCGAGCGACTCGTCGTCGATGCGCCGGTGGAAGTCGTCGCTGTCCTCGAAGACCACTGCGCGCCCGGTGTGCTGCATCAGCGCCGGCGTGGCCGCACTGGGCTTGATCACCGCGCCGCGCGGCGCGAGGTTGCCGCGCAGGATCGCGATGCCGGCCTTCTCCTTGAAGGGCTCGGCCATCGTCTTGATCACGTCGGGGTTGAAGTTCTGCGCATCGGCGATGTTCTCGCCCATCGTCTTGCCGTTGGCCGTGACCGCGCCCAGGTGCAGCGTGGAGGCGATCTCCTTCATCACCGCCGGCAGCCCGCCGGCGTAGCAGAAGTCCTCCATCAGGTACTTCCCCGAGGGCTGCAGGTTCACGAGGCACGGCATCTCGCTGCCCAGGCGCTCGAAGTCGTCCACCGTGAGCTTCACGCCGATGCGCCCGGCAATGGCGATGAGGTGGATGACGGCGTTCGTGCTGCCGCCGATGGCCGCAAGGGTGCGGATCGCGTTCTCGAAGGCCTCGCGGGTCAGGATGGACGAGAGCAACTGATCCTCGTGCACCATCTCCACGATGCGCCGCCCGGCGTTGCGGGCGATGACGTTGCGCCGGCCGTCCACGGCCGGGTAGGCCGCGTTGCCGGGCAACCCCACACCGAGGGCCTCCACCATCGAGGCCATCGTGCTGGCCGTGCCCATCGTCATGCAGTGCCCGTGGCTGCGGTGCATGCAGCTCTCGGCCTCGAAGAAGTCCTGCAGCTTGAGCGTGCCGGCGCGTACCTGCTCGCTCATGCTCCACACGCCCGTGCCGGAGCCGAGCTCCTG
>CAILKA010000461.1 GCA_903834645.1 uncultured beta proteobacterium | reverse complement strand
CGCAGCCGCCCTGGCTGCACGCTGAGGCCGCGCGCCGCATGGCCGAGCGCCTGGCCTGGATCCGGCGTACGCCGGCCGTCGTCCTCGAGTGGGGTCCGCGACTGGGCGGCGGCAGTGCCGAGCTGCGCGCCGCCTACCCCGCGGCCCGTCGCGTGTCGGTGGAGTGGGAGGAGGTGATGGCCCGGCCCGGCGCCCCGGCCGCGTCGCGTGGCGGCTGGCGAGACTGGCGCGGCTGGTTCGGTGCGCGGGAGGAGCCGCCGCTGCGCGGCAGCCAGGTGCCCGCCGAGGGTGCCGGGTTGCTGTGGTGCAGCATGGGCCTGCATGGCGCACCCGACCCCGCAGCGCTGCTGCAGGCCTGGCACCGCGCGCTCGCCCCGGACGGCTTCCTGATGTTCTGCACCTTGGGCCCGGGGTCGCTGCCCGAGCTGCGCACGCTGTACCGGGAGGCTGGCTGGGGGCCGAGCGGCGCGCCGCTCGTGGACATGCATGACCTGGGCGACATGATGGTGGGCGTCGGCCTGGCCGATCCCGTGATGGACCAGGAGTGGGTGACGCTCACCTGGCCCGATGCGCAGGCCGCGCTCCTGGAGCTGCGCAGCCTGGGCGGCAACGTCGACCCGATGCGCCATCCGGGCCTGCGCACGCCGCGCTGGCGCGAGCGCCTGCAAGGGGCCCTGCAGGAGCAGGCCCGGGGCCGCGCCGATGGCCGCGTGGCGCTGACCTTCGAGCTCGTGTATGGCCACGCCTTCAAGGCCGAGCCGGCCTTGAAGGTGGCCGAGCGCACGTCCTTCAGCCCGCAGCAGTTGCAGCGCATGGCGCGCACCGGGCGGCGCGGCGCGCCCTGATGGCGCGAGACACGTGCCCGGCCGCGCGCCGTGCTGCCCTCGCGCGTCCCAGGGTGGCTGGCGCGTCCGTTAGAATTCGGGTTGGCCCGCAGGAGGCCGCTTGCCTGAATGGAGACGGGCGGGCGAGCCTGAGTTGCGGGTTTCCACCGAGCGACCGATCAAGATGTCCGCCACCCTTGCCCCCGCCCCCTGGCCTGCCGCCGCAGCAGGCGCGCTGCGCATGGGCCACGAGGCCTGCGGCCCCGATGGCCCGGCCGTGCAGTGGGTGCTGCGCCGCAACTGCTCGGTCACGCCGCGTCAGCTGGGTGCCTTCTACCTCTCGCTGTGCGTGCTGTCGGGCGTGATTGCCGCCGGTTTTGCGTGGCATGGCGCCTCTGTGGTGGTGGCTTTTGCCGGGATCGAACTGCTGGCCGTCGGAGCTGCGCTGCTCGTGTACGCCCGGCACGCCCGCGATGGCGACACGCTGACCTTGTCAGGCCAGTGGCTGGCCATCGAGCAGGCCTGCGGTGCGCGCACCGAGCAGACCCGCTTGCGCACTCCCTGGGTCTCCATCGAGCCCAGTGCCGGCGAGGGTTCCCTCGTCGAGATACGTGGCGAAGGGCGGCGCGTGTGCGTCGGCCGCTTCGTCCGCCCCGAACGCCGCGCCGCACTGGCGCGTGAGATCCGTCAGGCGCTGCGCGAAGCGCGGCTGGCCGCACCCGCTACCCCAGCATCCACACGTTGACAAGCACGACGATGAAGACGATGACCCGCCCCTGGCAGAACCCCCTGCAGTTGTGCGCGCGAGCCGGCCTGGCCCTGGGCTCTCTCGTTGCTTCCGCCGCCGTGATGGCTCAGGTCAAGGACCTGCCCGGCGGCCCCGCCGTGAACCAGCTCGACCTGCACCCGGCGGCCAGCAAGATCGCCGAGTCGCAGCACTTCCTGCACGTCGTGATGATGGTCATCTGCGTGGTGATCTTCCTCGGCGTGTTCGGGGTGATGTTCTATTCGATCCTCAAGCACCGCAAGTCGGTGGGCCACAAGGCCGCCAACTTCCACGAGAGCACGGCGGTGGAGATCGCCTGGACAGTCATCCCCTTCCTGATCGTGATCGCGATGGGTGCCATGGCCACCCGCACGGTGGTGGCGATGAAGGACACCTCCAACGCCGACCTCACCGTCAAGGCCACTGGCTACCAGTGGAAGTGGGGCTACGACTACCTCAAGGGCGAGGGCATCGGCTTCCTCTCCACGCTGGACGTGGCGCATCGCGAGATGTCCAACTCGGGCAAGCCGCCGCCCACCGACAACTACCTGCTCAAGGTCGACAACCCCCTGGTGGTGCCGGTGGGCGTCAAGGTGCGCATCATCACCACGGCCAACGACGTGATCCACGCCTGGATGGTGCCGTCGCTGGGCGTCAAGCAGGACGCCATCCCGGGCTTCGTGCGCGACACCTGGTTCAAGGCCGAGAAGACGGGCGACTTCTACGGCCAGTGCGCCGAGCTGTGCGGCAAGGAGCACGCCTACATGCCGATCCACGTGAAGGTGCTGAGCAAGGCCGACTACAGCAAGTGGGTCGAAGGCAAGAAAAAAGAGATGGCTGCCGCGGCTGACGACCCGAACAAGGTCTGGAAGCTGGAAGACCTGGTGGCCCGAGGCGAGAAGGTCTACGGCGCCAACTGCGTGGCCTGCCACCAGGCTGCGGGCAAGGCCGTGGGCCCGATCAAGGCGCTCGACGGCTCGGCCATCGTGCTCGACGCCGACAAGAGCAAGCAGATCGCGATCCTGCTCAATGGCGCGGCCAACGGTGCGATGCCGGCCTGGAAGCAGCTGTCGGACACCGAGATCGCCGCCGTCATCACCTACACCAAGAACAACTGGGGCAACAAGACGGGCCAGCTCGTGCAGCCGGCCGACATTGTGGCCGCCCGCAAGTAACCCGATCACCGCATCCGCCTCGAGGAACCCCCCATGAGCGCCGTTCTCGACCATCCCTCCCACACGCACGGTCACGACGATCACGCGCACGGCCACCCGCACGGCTGGCGTCGCTGGGTCTTCGCCACCAACCACAAGGACATCGGGACGCTGTACCTGCTGTTCTCGTTTGCCATGCTGATGTTCGGCGGCGTGCTGGCCCTGGGCATCCGCGCCGAGCTCTTCCAGCCGGGCCTGCAGTTCGTGAACCCGCAGCTGTTCAACCAGCTCACCACGATGCACGGCCTGATCATGGTGTTCGGGGCCATCATGCCGGCCTTCGTGGGCTTCGCGAACTGGATGATCCCGCTGCAGGTCGGCGCGGCCGACATGGCCTTCGCGCGCATGAACAACCTGAGCTTCTGGCTGCTGATCCCGGCGGCCCTGATGCTCGGGGGCTCGTTCTTCATGCCCGGGGGTGCACCCGCAGCCGGCTGGACGCTCTACGCGCCGCTGACGCTGCAGATGGGCCCCTCGATGGACGCCGCGATCTTCGCGATGCACATCATG